>JAAYHG010000076.1 GCA_012735455.1 Bacillota bacterium | reverse complement strand
GTACCTACCACCTGTAGCTGGTCACCTGCTCTAAAAACCATATCAGATGAAGGCGAATAGTATTCTTTACCGTCCCGATCGATAGCCACCACCGTAGCCCCTGTTTCCGTCCGCAAGCGGCTGGAGGCCAGTGATTGCCCCACAAGCCAGGAATTCTCCGGTATCTCTATTTTCTCCAGGTACTGGAGGTTATTAAGCATTCCCCAGAGATAATTGACCATGTGCCGCATTGTAGTTTCAATCTCGTCGTCCAGGCGCCGTTTCTCCTCAAAGAGAGCCCGCAGCTTATCTTGTAGCTCCGCCAGAGCCTGTTGACCACGGAACTGGTGAAAGTAGGATTCAGCCGCTTTCTTGGATTTGATAATAACGCCCATGCCAGCCGCCGTCTCCACCACGCCGGCATCTTCCAGCAAAGCCACAGCCCGCCTAATTGTCTCCGGTGACACTTTATAGCGGCCAGCCAAGGTAGAACGCCCGAAGATTTTTTCGCCCACCTTGTATTCATCCTTTAGAATACGAGAGGCAATGTCTAGTGCAATTTGTTCGTAACGTGAGAGAACACCCAGGCTCTTACGCTGTGCCAATTATTCAGTCCCCCTCTTATCCTCACCTTTGTCCAGCAGCTCTATGGCCAGTTGGCGCAAAAACCACTCCACATCAGAGACCACGCCTACAGCCTGGAAACTGCCCCGATCCACCAGTTTAGTCACCACGGCCGGATTTATGTCAACGCACACAAGAGGCACCTGCGCTGGCAAGAGATTGCCCACGGCAATAGAGTGCAGCATGGTGCCTAGCATAAGTACAAACTCTGTGCCCGGCAGTAACGAGCGCATAGCCTCCTGGGCCTCTACAGTATCAGTGATAACGTCCGGAAGAGGGCCGTCATCGCGGATAGAGCCGGCTAAAACATACTCTACGCCACACTTCAGCGCTGTGTACATCACTCCCTTTTTTAGCAATCCATTCTCAACTGCTTTGCGGATACTGCCTGCAGAACGAATGGTATTGATCGCCCTGAGGTGATGGGTGTGCCCCTCTAATACCACCTCTCCATTCGCCAAGAGCACCCCTAGGGAGGTGCCAAAAAGAGCACTTTCAATATCGTGGGTGGCTACAGCATTGCCGGTAAATAAAGTCTGCACATAGCCTGCTTCTATCAGGCGTTCCAGATACTGACCTGCACCGGTATGAATCACCGCTGGGCCTAACACCACCAGAATCTTGCCACCGCGCTGCCGCACAGCTTGCATTTCCCGGGCAATACCTGAGACAAGTAGCCCTTTGGGGCGCTCACTGGAGACAGCACTGCCCATGAAGGAAAATACCTCTTTCTGGCGCGAACGCTCCACCGGGATTACTTTGACACCCCGGTTTCCTACCACCACCAGGTCTCCCTGCTTCACCCTGCTCATAGGAACACACTCAGCCCTGTTATGAGCTGGGTTCACCCGGATAGCGCAGTCCATCTCCATCCTTTCTACCTTAACCCAGCCTGAAGTCAGCCGAACATATGTCTCCAAGTTCGTGGTGGCATAAAAGTCAAAAGGGAAAACACCATCCTTCGGGGCCGGCTCCAGGATAGCCTCATCTTCCGTTAGGAGCACAGCACCCAAGGG
>JAAYHG010000075.1 GCA_012735455.1 Bacillota bacterium | reverse complement strand
GTGTATGAGGACATGGCCCGTGAACAGAGTCTTGCGAAGCTCAAGGAAAAGGGGCTCCTGCGTCTAGAGGGGAAGGATTATGTCGTACAGGACGGGGATATCATGAACTTCCGCTTCAATGTTTAGGGGCCAATCAACCCTGGCCCCGGTTTATAGTTTTGAGACGAGGGGTGAGGACAGATGTTTCCGCTCCTTAGAGAGCTGGCTGTTCGCATGTGTGTGGTTGCCACTAGTGCCTTTGTCTTTAGCCGGATGCCTATTTTCCGGCGCATGTTGGCTAAGGTAGCCAGCGGGCGGGACAAGATCATTATAACTATTGGTTTCGGAATATTCACCCTGCTCGGAACCTACTTTGGAATTGAGGTGCAGGGCGCCATAGCCAACTCCCGTGCCGTGGGCGCTGTGGTAGCCGGGCTTTTAGGAGGCCCCTGGGTGGGGCTGGGGGCTGGGGCCATAGCTGGGCTGCACCGCTGGTCTCTGGGTGGATTCACAGGTCTGGCCTGCGGACTCTCCACCGCCCTGGAGGGTCTCCTTGGGGGTATATTGGCGACACGGGTGCGGAAGATAGACTGGGAAGTGGGGTTGGCCACTGGTCTGTTTGCCGAGGCAATGCAGATGGTCATCATCCTCCTGGTGGCGCGCCCCTTTGCCGAGAGCTTGGCCCTGGTCAAAGTGATTGGTCTGCCCATGATCTTGGTGAACGGGGCTGGCGTAGCCATCTTTATTACTATACTAAGCAGCTTGCAAGCTGAGGGAGACCGGATTGGTGCTACACAGACACAAAAAGTCTTAGAGATTGCGCGCCTCTCCCTTCCGCACTTGAAGCGCGGCCTTACGGAAAGTTCGGCTGGGTACACGGCGCGCATCATCCAAGAACTCACAGGGGTTGACGCAGTGGCCTTTACAGATCGGGAAAAGGTGCTGGTGCATGTAGGGCTGGGGGCTAATCACCACCGTGCTGGGAGCCCTTATCTTACTCAGGCTACAGCCCGGGTCCTGAAGGAGGGACATTTGGAGGTGGCGCAGTCTCCTGAAGACATTGGCTGCAACTACCCAAACTGTCCCCTCGGTTCTGGCATCATTGTGCCCCTTTACTGTCAGGGGCGAGTGGTGGGAACCCTAAAGCTGTATCGGGCCCGCGCTGAGGAGATAACGCCGGTAGATATGGAGGTGGCAGCGGGACTCTCGCAGCTTTTTTCAACGCAACTGGAATTGGCCGAAGTATCCCGGAGGGCTGAACTAGCAGCCCAGGCGGAACTGACTGCCCTGCAGGCGCAGATTAAC
This sequence comes from Bacillota bacterium, assembly GCA_012735455.1. GTDB lineage: Bacteria > Bacillota > DTU030 > DUMP01 > DUMP01 > JAAYHG01. The sequence goes on along the minus strand of JAAYHG010000075.1, from coordinate 1,791 downwards.
CCCCACTTTCTCTTTAATGCCATCAATACCATAGTCTCTTATTGCCGTACCGATCCCAGTATGGCACGTAGCCTGCTCTTGGACCTAGCGGCCTATTTTCGCCGTAACCTGGAGCGCGCCGGTGATTTTAGTACCCTGGGGGAAGAGCTGGCCCACGTGCGGGCGTATCTGGCCTTGGAGAAAGCACGCTTTGGCCACAAACTTGATCTGATAGAAGAGGTACCGCCAGAACTCCTCTCTACACGCCTTCCTCGCCTGACAGTGGAGCCGTTGGTAGAAAACGCTGTCAAACACGGCATTGGTCCTAAGCCCGAGGGCGGCAGGGTGCTGATTAAGGTTGAGTCAGATGAAAAAATGATTTCCCTCATGGTGGCTGACACTGGGGTTGGTATGGATTCTGGCACCTTGAACTCTGTCCGGCGCGGGCTGCCGCCCAGCGGCGGAATCGGTCTCTACAATGTTGATGCGCGTATGCGGAACATTTATGGGCCCGAGCATGGTCTTAGGATTGAAAGCACCCCCGGCCAAGGGACCACCGTACGCTTTTCTATTCCTAAGGAGGTGGGGGTAGATGCTGAACGACCGGCCAGTTAAGCTGCGAGCGGTTTTGGTCGACGACGAAGAACCAGCCCGGCGCGAGCTGCGCTACCTGCTGACAGCTACTGACCGGGTAGAGGTGGTGGCCGAGGCCGACAGCGGTCAAAGAGCCATTAATCTTACGCGCAAGTTGAACCCAGATGTGTTATTTCTGGATGTTAGGATGCCGCCGCCGGATGGCTTCGCCGTGGCGCGGCAGATTATTAATGACATGGACCCGGTACCCTTTTTTGTTTTTGCCACCGCCTATGATCAGTATGCCTTAGAGGCTTTTGAGGTGAGTGCAGTAGACTACCTTCTTAAACCCTTTCAAGAGGAGCGGGTGCTGCAAACAGTAGAGCGTCTTCTAGACCGCAGTAAAGGGAGAGGGCAGGAGGAGTTCGCGGCGAGTTTAAGATCGCTCCTAGCCAAGGTGCGGGATGAGTGCGAGGCACGTGTTCCTGTGGAACATGGCGGCCGTATAATCCTTTTGCCTGTGCGGGAAATCGTTTTTGCCACCTGCCACGAGGGCGATACAGTGCTGAAAGCGGGAGGCGAAGAGTACCAGGTGCGTTCCTCTCTCTTGGAACTGGAGGAGCGTCTAGGGCACCGTTTTCTCAGGGTCCACAAGGGCTACGTGGTCAACTTGGACCGCATTGCCGAGGTAATTCCTTGGTTCCATGGCAGCTACCTCTTGATTATGGGGGACGAGAATCGCACAGAAATCCCTGTTAGCCGCAGGTTGGCTCAAAGCCTAAAAGAACGATTAGGTTTGACACTCTGATTACCCTTCAGGAGCCAATAAGCCCCGTTCAGGTCCAAATCAGGCCCGGTTAACCCTGAATGCTGGCAAACTGGCTCTTTTTTTGATATCTTCAAAAACGGGGGAACATGGCATGCAAATTACGCTAGACGAGTATATTCAGAACCTGGTCCACCGCTTTTCGCGTTTTTATGATGTCACCTTGAATGAAGAGATGGCTGGTCAGCACTATGATCTCACTGCCCGTTTCAAGGCACGTAACGAAAAGTACATCTTGCTAAGGGAATTTACCCTTTTCGCGTACGAGAACTGTGAGATTGTTCTACTTAAGGCTTTCCCTGAAGTGACCGCCGCTGCTGTAGCTGAATTCAGTGCCCGACTAAAAGATCTTGTTCCCGTTTTGGTGCAGCCCAGTGAAGAACATATGTCTACTGTTCTTACCGGTGTAATGG
>JAAYHG010000074.1 GCA_012735455.1 Bacillota bacterium | reverse complement strand
TAAGATTGCGTGTGGAGCGAGTATTCCCATTGAAGAGAGAAGACCGGAAGAAATCACCCAACTGGCGGGTAAACGAATGGCGCCGAAAGGCGTCAAGGTTTGGAATCCTGCCTTTGACGTGACCCCAGCATGCTATTTAAGTGGTATCATCACTGAGGTGGGGGTGCTAAGGCCTCCATATACAGACTCTATACGAGCTGCCCTAGAGAAGAGTAGCTATAGTTAGCCATAAGGATGCGGGGAAGAGGAGAGAGGAGCTATGCGTACCACGAGCATTATCGCCAAGAAGCGCGATGGAGAAGAGCTTACTGCTAATGAGATCCGGTTCGTCATCTCCCGCTATGTGGCAGGTGAAATACCGGACTACCAAATGGCCGCCTTGCTTATGGCCATTTACCTCCGTGGTATGACAGAGCGGGAGACGGCAGAGCTCACCATGGCCATGGCCCGCTCCGGTGAGGAACTGGATCTGAGCTCCATCCCGGGTCGGAAAGTGGATAAACACAGTACTGGCGGCGTCGGCGATAAGACCACCCTGGTAGTGCTTCCCTTAGTGGCGGCCGCTGGTGTTCCAGTGGCTAAGATGTCTGGACGGGGCTTGGGTCACACCGGCGGCACCATTGACAAGCTGGAGGCTATCCCTGGCTTCCGCACAGCGCTGGGCCAAGAGGAGTTCTTGGCTTGTTTAAGGCGTTCTGGACTGGCCCTTTCAGGTCAAACGGGTAATTTGGCACCAGCGGACAAGAAGCTGTACGCCCTGCGCGATGTTACTGCAACTACGGCCAGCCTGCCCCTCATCGCCAGTTCCATCATGGCCAAGAAGATTGCGGCTGGGGCAGATGCCATCGTCTTGGATGTCAAGTTTGGCTCTGGTGCATTTATGCCCACACAGGCTGCGGCAGAAGAGTTGGCACGCACCATGGTGGCGATTGGCACCGCAGTGGGTCGCACGACCCGCGCCTTGGTCACGGCCATGGAACAGCCACTGGGCTTGGCGGTAGGAAATGCCCTGGAGGTGAAAGAGGCCATCGCTACCCTGCGAGGGGAGGGTCCTGATGATCTTACGGAACTCTCTTTGGCGTTAGGGGCTGAGATGCTGGTTCTGGCGGACAAAGCCCAAACTGCCGGTGCCGGAAAAGAACTCTTGCGAGGGCTTCTTCGGAGCGGAGCCGCACTGGAGAAGTTCCGTCAGTTTGTGTTGGCGCAGGGTGGTGACGCTAGAGTAGTGGAGAACCCAAACCTTTTGCCGCAGGCAAAACAGGTACTGGCTGTGCCTGCCCCTGCAAGCGGTCATATTATCAGTCTACGTGCTGACCAGGTGGGTCGCGCTGCCATGGCACTAGGTGCAGGCCGGGAGCGTAAAGAAGATGATATCGACCCGGCGGTAGGCGTGGTATTGAACAAAAAGGTAGGCGATGCGGTGAGAATGGCCGAAACTCTGGCATGGGTGCACGCCAATGACGCAAGACGGGGCCGAGAGGCGGTTGCCGCTCTTACAGCAGACTACGCCATCGGCCCCGAACCAGGAGATCTCTCTCCGCTCATTACAGGAGTCATTGGCTGAGGAATCTTGTGTCTCAGCCAAATGCATTGTGTTTAAGACAAAAAAAGTGCGGCAGGGCCGCACTTTTCTAAATCTGACCGGTGAATTTGAGGACAACCTGGGCAATGATAGCGGAGCCAACAAAGGTACCGATAAAGACCAGGCTGGAGACTACGACGATGCGCCAACCCAGCTTCTTGAAGTCATCCAAGTCTTTGCCCGAGGCGATACCGGCATAAGCCAATACCGGGGTGCATAGGGCTAGAAACTGTACCTTGCTTGCTTGTGCGGTAAACCACTCTGCGCCAGGGAAACCTGGTACAGTCAACATGATTCCCAGGGCGGAGATATAGACGATACTGGGAAGCTTTATGGGGACAATCTTTGCCAGGGCTAGGCCAGCCAGAACGATGGCGAGAAGAAACAGCATGCCGGGCAGGGCTTCAATAGGGTTAATCTTGAAACCGATGAGATTGCCCACAAGGACAAAACCAGCAGTCAGGAGTAGGACCTTAACGGTTTCTTTCCAGTTCATCTATCTTACCTCCTTCGTAGCAGCCAGCTTGGTTTGAGTCTGGGACTTATCCTCGCGGGCGAATTTCCTATAAAGCCACTCAGTTATTGGAAGGGCGAGGAATAGAGAAGCGTAGACACCGTCGGCACCGGTGAGAAGATTGCTGGCGGAGGCAAAGGCCTGAATTTCGTTAGCCATTTCGGGAAACATGGCCGAAAGAGAGCCAGAGCTTGCGGCCATCATGCTAGCACTGCCCACGCCACAGGCCATGGCCAAGGCGTAGGGATGAAAGATGTTTAGGCTGCCGAAGATGCCAGCCATAATACCGAAGAAAATAGCGCCGAAGAGGGTGCCGCAAATGTAAACACCCATGACACCGCGGCCTTCCGGTCCCTCAAGGCCATAGATATCGGCGACAACAGCAAGGCTGGATTCGCGGGCGATGGAGTGTACGGCGCCGATGATTTCCCGTTTGAAACCCAGCATCAGGGCTACTGGGAAGGCGAAGAAGATAGTTCCCAGGTTGCCGAGCTCTTGTAGAATCAGAGCTGCGCCGGACTTCAGAAGTAGCGGAACCGAGGGACCGATGGTGGTTCCGTACTTAGCCATGAGCAGCATTACTGATATGCTGATGAAAGGTGTGGCCAACTTCATTTCTTCCATTGTCACCAACTTAAGGTACTTGGGCCCCATGAATAGGCCCATCACCAGGGCATAGAGCATGGGTAATAAAATTGCCTGGCCGGGTCCCACCTGAAACTTTTTTTGACCGATCAATTCTGCAATAATCACCATTCCAAGGACCAGAGCGTGGACCTTCCATTCTGACGGCTTTTTCATCTACATTCAGCCTCCTTATGAAGAAATCTTTTAGTTACGACCGGCTCTGAAATCTGACCACATCTTAAGGTAGCTTTCGCGGTTCAAGGGGGCCTGAAAAGCGTCCTTAATGGCGCGAGCCTTGGCTGCTCCATCCACCAGAAGGTCCAGCGCTGTCATGGCCAAGGCCTGTCCAGGGATGACATAGGCCATCTCTGGATCTGCAACACCAAAATCTTTGCTGTGGGCGACGCCGCTGAAACCCCCGAGAAAAGGTTGAATGGTGGGAACAAGCTGCGAGACATCACCGATGTCGGAAGAACCGGCGCTGTGTGGTCCTGGAACCACATTCTCTGCGCCAATAATACTGGCCATGTTGGCGGCGAAGAGCTCGGTTAGTTTTTCATGTTGGTTCAATGGGACGTAGCCCGGAATCTCGTCGATCTTGCACTCTGCGCCGACAGCATACGCCCCTGCCTGGAGGGCCCGGTTAACCTTCCTGTTGGCGTCTAAAACCGCTTTCATGGTGCGGCCGCGAACGTAGGTTTCCATGGTCACCTCTGCAGGGACAATGTTTACCAGGTCACCGCCCTTGGTTATGATGGGATGAACGCGAATTGAGTCTTCGTCTCGGAAGGTTTCCCGCTGGGCGTGGATACCCATCTGGCCCAGCATGGCAGCATTTAGCGCGTTGATCCCTTCGTGTGGTGCTGCTCCGGCGTGGGCGGCTTTGCCTAAGTAGGTGACTATTTTGCCCACGAAGCCGTTACAGGAGCCCCCCACAAAGGCCTTACGCCCAGGTACCTGGGCCTCGGCGTGGACCATCATAACGGCATCTAAGTCATCGAAAACACCGGCCCGGATAAGCTCCTGTTTGCCACCAAAGAACTGGATTTTGCCCTCATCCATGAGACGACGGCGGTAGGCTAGTTCCACAAATTCTTCGGCCGGAACAGCCAGAAAAACTACGTTACCATCTAATTCAGCCATGACCCCGGAGCGGACTAGGCCAATAGCTGAGCCCAAAAGGGCTGCGATCTGGGCATGATGACCGCAGGCATGGGCGGCGCCGGTTTGAGGGTCGGCAAAAGGGTGTTGTGGCGAGACCACGGCATCCAACTCACCGACAATGGCAACCTTGGCCTTTTGGTTACGGCCGCGGGCAACTGCACGGATGCCGGTCAGGGCAAGACCTCTTTCCACTTCTAGCCCGAGTTCCTGGAACCTGGCTGCCACCAGGTCAGCAGTGCGCGTCTCCTTAAATCCCAGTTCCGGGTGAGCAAAAATATCCTCTGCCACGGTCTGAATTTCCGTCCGGGCTGCAGCGATACCTTCGCATACCGCTTTCTTGAGGCGCGCGAGTTCATCACCGTTCATAAAGCCAGCCTCCTATTGTTCATGCTGAGAAAACATTAATCCACACGACATAGACAGATTATAGATCAGGGAGACTACGAGTTCAAGCTGGCCATGTTGCTGTGAAAACACCAGAAACGAGACGAGCTCATCCAGGGTGATAGATTAACCCTTATACGCGTCCAGCAACACAAATACGCCGCTGATACAGAGACGCGGTAGGCACTTGTATGCTGTGGGTGGACAGCGGGAAAACCATTTCTTGGTGGCGGCTGATATGGTAAACTAGCCTTAGTAAAGGAGGTCGGAGGCTGTGCTTTGCCGCAATGAGTACTTGTACACCCTTAAACGGGATAGTTACGTGGTGGATGTTGGAGACAAGCTGCGCTCTTACGGGTGGAGACCGGATGAGACAATTGACTGTGCGTTAGGAACCAACCCCTTTGGTGCGCCTGCCAGTGCCCGAGAGGCCTACCTGGCTGCTGTGAGTGTTGATTTTTCCCGTTACCCAGACCCCTGGGCGGATAAGCTGCGGGAGGTGCTTGCCCATGTGTGGGAAGCGGCCGGTGTCACCCCGGAAGAGATTGTGGTAGGGCCTGGTTCTATGGGGCTGCTGGAGAGGCTAAACAAGCTTTTCCTTTTCCCTGGGGCCCGTGTTCTTGGTTATGCTCCCCAATTTTCAGAGTATGTGAGTGATGCCCGCGCTAACGGGGCCGTTTACACTGGGGTAAAGCTCAAGGGTCGCAGATTGGAGTTTTCCCTGACAGAGTTCCTGGCTCATCTGGGACCGGAGCTGACCTTGGTGTACCTGGATAACCCCAACAACCCTACAGGGCAGCTCATCAGCTTAGATGCATTGCGGGTGGTCTTGACCCAGGCGCTGCAGCATTCGGTGCCAGTAGTGGTGGATGAGGCTTACGGCGATTTTGTCAGCCCTGAGAATTCGGCGATTCACTTAGTGCGCGAGTTTCCTAATTTAGTGGTGACACGTTCCTTTTCCAAGGGTTTGGGACTAGCGGGTTTGCGGGTGGGTTACGCTGTGCTTAGCGGCGAGCTGCGTTCCCTTTACGAGCGGGTAGACCTTCCCTTTAGCGTAGCTGAGGCAGCCATTAAAGCAGCCTGTGTGTCTGCCCGAGACACAGAGTTTGTAGAGAACTCTCGCACCGGGGTGGGCCAGGTAAAGGCTGAGCTGCTGGCGGCCCTGAAGGTTCTCTCGGCGTCTATTACACACCCCACCACCCCTATCGTAGCCCTTACGGCGCCAGATCCGTCCTGTGACCTGCGCGATGCTTTTCTGCGCCAGGGCGTGATAGTGGAGTCAGGAGCTGATTTTCCAGGGCTCACGGCAGCAACAGTGCGGCTCAGGGTTCCAGCCCGAGGGGAGGAGCTCCTGGTGCGCTTAGCACAGGTGGAAAGAAGGCTGTAGCCAAGAAAAGAATAGGAGGGGGTAACAGGAATGGTACAAGGGAAGATGCTGCCTGAATTCTTGACGGAGGAGTTTGCCAGGGACCTTGATCGCAGTGATGAGTTGGCCTCTTTCAGGGAGCACTTCTACCTTAAGCCTGGCACCATCTACATCTGGCCCATAATGATGATTGGGTTTTACCATCCAGC
>JAAYHG010000351.1 GCA_012735455.1 Bacillota bacterium | reverse complement strand
GCAGTTTCCGCTCCTTACGCAGGTATTACAGTCCCCGTTGTGGTTGGACAGTATAAGCTCCAGGTTAACCTTTCTTGCATCCCTTACGCTTTTCGTGTTTGTATGAACAACCATGCCTTCGGATACCGGCAGGACACATGCAGCTTGCAATGATTTGGCCTTTTCGACCTCCACCAGGCACATCCTGCAGGCACCAATCCCGTTTATGCCTTCAAGGTAACACAGGGTTGGAATATCGACATTAACGCTTCGGGCCGCCTTAAGCACCGTATAATCCTTCGGGACTTCTGTTTTGATCCCGTCTATGGTAAGACTTACCTTTTCCACGCTTAACACTCCTTTTCGTAGATTTGGCTATTTTTTGGAAATAGCATCAAAGGGGCATTTTTCCATGCAGGTACCGCACTTGATGCACTTGTCCTGGTCAATTACATAGGGCGACTTTTTCTCGCCGGAAATGCAGTCTGCGGGACAATTCCTGGCACAGATACCGCAGCCTTTGCACTTGTCCGCGTCTATCACGTACTGCAGCAGAGCAGTACATACGCCGGCGGGACACTTCTTATCCCTGATATGGGCTTCATACTCGTCCCTAAAGTACCTAATGGTGGACAGCACCGGGTTGGGTGCGGTCTGTCCCAGGGCGCAGAGGGCGGAATCCTTTATATTTAAAGCCAGCTGCTCAAGCTTCTCGATATCCTCTTCCTCCCCTTTGCCTTGGGTTATTTTTTCTAGCATTTCAAGCATACGCTTTGTGCCAATCCTGCAGGGTACGCATTTGCCGCAGGATTCGTCGCAGGTGAATTCGAGGAAGAATTTTGCTATATCCACCATGCAGTTATCCTCGTCCATCACTATCATTCCACCGGAGCCCATCATGGAGCCTATTTGCACCAGGGTATCGAATTCTATGGGTATATCTATATGCTCTGCCGGTATGCACCCGCCTGAGGGGCCGCCGGTCTGAACCGCCTTAAAGGCCTTTCCGTTGGGGCATCCGCCGCCTATTTCGTATATAACGTCGCGAAGGGGGGTACCCATGGGTATCTCCACCAGCCCGGTATTGTTTATCTTGCCGCCCAGGGCAAATACCTTGGTCCCTTTACTCCTTTCGGTGCCAATGCCCGCAAACCAGTCTGCTCCCTTAAGTATTATCTGGCATATATTGGCATAGGTTTCAACGTTGTTGAGCAGGGTGGGCTTTTGCCAAAGACCCTTTACCGCCGGGAAGGGCGGCCTTGGCCTGGGTTCTCCCCTTCCGCCCTCAATGGAATTCAAAAGGGCGGTCTCCTCTCCGCATACAAAGGCGCCAGCGCCTATCTTAAGGTCTATATCAAAGGAAAAGCCAGTGCCCAGTATGTTCTTGCCAAGAAGACCGTATTCCCTTGCCTGCCTTATGGCTATCTCAAGCCTTTTTACCGCAATGGGATACTCGGCCCTTACATATATATAACCCTGGTCCGAACCAATTGCGTAGCCGGCTATGGCCATTGCCTCCAGTACCGAGTGCGGGTCACCTTCCAGTACGCTCCTGTCCATAAAGGCACCGGGGTCACCCTCGTCGGCATTGCAGCAAACGTATTTCTTGTCATCCTTTGAATTGTATGCAAACTGCCATTTCATGCCGGTGGGGAAGCCCGCACCGCCCCGGCACCTTAATCCCGATTTCTTTATCTCCTCTATTACCTGCTCCGGAGTCATTTCGGTCAGCACCTTGGCAAGGGCTTTGTACCCGTCCATGGCTATATATTCATCTATATTCTCGGGGTCAATCACGCCGCAGTTTCTTAGGGCTACCCGCATTTGCTTTTTATAAAAATCCACCTGGTCCAAGGACTTGATTTGGTCCTTATCGAGGGATTCCTTGTAAAGAAGCCGTTTTACAATTCTCCCCTTCAAAAGATGTTCTTTTACAATTTCCTCTACATCCTCTTCATTTACCCTACTGTAAAAGGCTCCTTCCGGGTATACAATAACCACCGGGCCCATCTCGCAAAGACCGAAACAGCCCGTTCTGACTATTTTAACTTCCTTTTCCAGCCCTTCTTCCTTTAACAATCTGTCAAAGGCACCGGCCACATTGTCTGACCCCGAGGAAGTACAGCCTGAACCGGCACAGATTAGTACATGAGAACGGTATATGTCCATTTTTCTACCTCCCCCTCTACATTAAGAAATGTTTACTTTTTTATACTGCCTATGGTATACTCTGTTACGACTTTCCCGTTTACTATATGCTCGGCCACCACCCTTACAGCCTTCTCCGGGGTCATCTTCACATAGGTTACCTTATCTTCTCCCGGCCTGTACACTTCTAATACTGGTTCATACTCGCATATCCCTATGCACCCCGTTTGAGACACTATGACATCCCGCAGGCCCCTTTTGTTTACTTCCTCTACCAGGGCTTTCAACACCGGCCTTGCACCGGCCGATATGCCGCAAGTGGCCATGCCCACAACCACCCTTGTGCCTTCCCGCTCCTTGCGGATGTTTATCCTCTCAAGAGTCCTGTTTCTTATTTCTTCCAAATCCTTGATTGTTTTCACATTTTACACCCCCATATGAACTGTTTGTATATACAAAAGGACTTTCCATGTTTGATAAGCCTGGTGTATTCCAAAGAGGCTGCCTTATCGGTACTTGCCAAGTATCTCTGGAATCCTGTCCGGCGTCAGCCTGCCATATACATCGTCGTCTATCATCATAACAGGGGCCAGCCCGCAGCATCCCAGGCACCGGGTAGCCGTCAGCGTGAATTTCAAATCCTCGGTTGTACCTCCTACATCAACACCCAGTTCCTCTTTAAGCTTTTCGAGTACGCTCTGGGCACCCCTTACATAGCATGCCGTACCCATGCACAGGCCTATTGAATGCTCTCCCTTCGGTTCCAGTGAAAACTGCGCGTAGAATGTAGCTATTCCGTAAATTCTCTGCAGCGGTACATCCATGCCTTTGGCTATGAACTTTTGTACTTCGAGGGGCAGGTAACCGAATATATCCTGGGCTTTCTGCAGAACGGGTATAAGCGCTCCTTTCTTTTCCTTATACTCGTCAATCACCCCCTGAAGCTTTTCAAAATTCTCCGGTATATCCACTGTATCCCGGACCTCTTTTACTGCCATTGATATCCCTCCTAAGTTTTTGTTATATGTTTGTCTATTTATTGGTTAATATTTTAACATTTTATTTTCATTTAATAAATATTTTTATTTGATAAAAATTTTCCTTTATTGCCGTTAATAAGAATATTATATAAGCCGAGTATGCGTTTAATATCTTTATAAACAATTTAAAACCGCCCCATGGAAATATGGGAGCGGTTTTTATACAAAACGCCCTGCTCCTCTTCTTTCCGCACTGGGAAGCATATCCGTTTCCAGATATACCCTATCGGTTTGAAGCCCTTGGTCTAATCCTTTAGGCCGTCAAACTCGAAGAGAATCATTATTTGGTTGATATAATTATAACAAAATATTGTTGAAAAGGCAATAGTTATCCCGTTCTAAACAATAATATTTTAACAATTAACGCAGGATGAATTGTACGTGGGATTTTGGCAGTATGAATTATGCCTCGGCGGAACCGAGATTTGTTAGGCCTTCTTTCAGGTGCCGGCTCAGCCAGCCGGCAACCTCGGGAGTATTGAGCGGAAGCCCCTGCAGTATTTTTTTTATTTCCCTGGTATCCATCATAAAGACATGCCCGTTGCGGGAGTGACGGTAT
>JAAYHG010000073.1 GCA_012735455.1 Bacillota bacterium | reverse complement strand
GGTCATCGTTGTACAGGGGCTAAGGTAAACGGACAGCTAGTTTCGTTGGATTACAAGCTCCAGAACGGCGATATAGTAGAAGTTATTACCAGTAAGGTGGCAAACGGTCCTAGCCGAGATTGGCTAAAGCTAGTGCGAACGCCACAGGCCAAGGCGAAAATCCGTCAGTGGTTCAAAAAAGAACGGCGCGAAGAAAGCATAGCGCGGGGGAAAGAGACACTGGAGAAAGAAATCCGTAAGCTGGAGTTCGAACCCCACGAACTACTCTCTGGTGCTCCTTTACAGGCTGTTTTAGAACGCTTTGGCTTTAATGCTCTGGACGATCTTTTTGCTGCGGTGGGTTATGGTGGAATCAATTCTCACCAAGTGGTTACACGCCTCCAGGAAGAGTACCGACGGGTGAACCCTTCCTACGAGAGGAAAAATGACCTGCCGGAAATCAAACCACGGCTACCGAAGAAACACTCGAGTCACGGTGTGCGTGTAAAAGGTGTGGATGACCTTCTAGTACGTCTGTCGCATTGCTGCAACCCTGTACCAGGCGATCAAATCGTGGGTTATATAACACGTGGTCGTGGTGTTTCAATTCACCGGCTCAATTGTCCCAATGTGGCCTTTCTTAGCGACCCGGAGCGATTGATTGAAGTAAGTTGGGACGAAACGCGTCCAGCATCTTTTGAGGCAGATGTGGAGCTGGAGGCTATGGATAGGCCAGGGTTGTTGGGAGACGTCATGAGTGTCTTGGGGGACACCCGTACTCGGATTAATGCTGTCAACGCTCGTACAACCAAGAACAAGGTGGCGATAATCAATCTTAGGTTAGAGATTAAAGACTTGGATGACCTAAAGGCGATTATCAACCGGCTGGGTGGTATTCGTGATGTCTTTAGTGTAGAGCGTGTTACGCCAGTTTAAGGAGGACCTAAAGTGCGTGCTGTTTTGCAACGGGTTAAGCAGGGACAGGTTACAGTAAATGGGGAGGTAAAGAGCAGGATTGGGACCGGCCTTGTGGTATTGTTGGGCGTAGCTGTTGGCGATAGTGTCGAAGATGCTCAATATTTGGCTGACAAAACTGTGAACCTGCGTATTTTTGAAGATGAAAATGGAAAACTGAATCGTTCTCTTCTAGATGTAGGCGGGGAGGTGCTGGCCGTTTCTCAGTTTACTCTCCTGGGTGATTGTCGCAAGGGCCGTCGTCCCAGCTTTGTAGAGGCCGCAGCACCTGAGGTAGCGGAGCCCCTCTACGAGGCATATGTTGATGCTGTGCGCAAGAAGGGAGTTACGGTTGCAACTGGCGTTTTTCGTACTCAGATGTTAGTAGAGATTGCTAATGAAGGACCAGTTACGTTGATTCTAGAGAGTCGGAGGGAAGAGAAGAGTGGATGTTGAGCGCTTAATTGTCGGACAGCTTGCTACTAACTGTTATCTGGTCCGCTGTTCGGAAGATGGGGAGGCAGTGGTTATCGATCCGGGGGGAGAGGGCGAAAAGATCTGGTCCGTTATTCAAAACCGGGGCCTTAACGTGCGTCTTATTATCAACACCCACGGCCACGGTGACCACATCGCTGCCAACGGGTTTCTTAAGGCTAAGACGGGGGCCGAAGTTCTAATACACCCAGAGGACGCTTCCATGCTTACGTCTCCAGCTAGAAACCTTTCTGCTTGGATCAACGGTGGTTTAGTATGCCCCCCAGCAGATCGCTTGATCAAAGGTGACGATGAGGTAACTTGCGGCAATGTAACCTTTAAGGTGTTGGCTACACCAGGTCACACGCCGGGTGGAATATCTTTATGGGCGGACGGTGTGGTTTTCACAGGTGATACCCTTTTTCGCGGTTCCATAGGGAGAACTGACTTTCCTGGAGGCGATTATAGGCTGCTGCTGAATAGTATTAGGGATAAGCTTCTTGTTCTACCATCGAACACCATAGTTTATCCTGGTCACGGACCAGAAAGCAATATTGGGGAGGAACGGGTGACGAACCCTTTCCTTATCTAAGAGCGTATGAAAAAATCTGGCTCGAGCCGCTGTTGCGGAGGACTTGAGTTTTTTTAGGAAAAAAAAGCTTAACTGTGCCCTGCATGAGCAGGGTTTTTTGTTGTTCTCGGAAACAGGAGTTTTGCTAAGTTACACAGAACTCACAAGGGAAATAAAGTTTAACGGAGGAGAGGTTGTATGGGAATCCGTCCAACGTGGGCTGAAGTAGATTTGGATGCCATTGCTGCTAATGTCCGCGCTGTTCGACAAGTAGTAGATCCAAGGGTAAAAATCATGGCCGTGGTCAAGGCCAATGCCTATGGACATGGTGCCGTTGCGGTGGCGAGAGTTGCCGTAGCAAACGGCGCTGACCAATTAGCTGTAGCAACTATGGATGAAGCAGTGACCTTAAGGGAAGCGGGGATTGACCAGCCTATTCTTGTGCTCGGTACCAACATCCCTTCGGAAGTTTTGGATGTAGCAGTAGAGAAGGGCATTGCCCAGGCCTTGTGCACGGTGGAACTGGCGCAAGCACTCTCGGCAGCAGCGGTCCGGCAGGGTAAGAAAGCCCTAGTGCACCTAAAGATCGATACTGGTATGAGCAGGATTGGTGTATTACCGGAAGATGCAGTGACCTTTATGGACAGAGTTGGCAGGCTAGAAGGTCTTAAGTTTGAAGGTGTCTTCAGTCACTTTGCTGCTGCCGATGAGCCGAACGAAGAGTTTACACAGTATCAGTTTAGCCGTTTTCAACAGGCACTCTTGGCGTTAGAACGGGCTGGTTACACCTTCCCCTTACGTCACATCGCGAACAGTGCCGCCATCATGGATCACCCTGAAATGCACCTTGACATGGTGCGCGCCGGGTCACTAGTGGTTGGTTCCTGGCCTGGAGAGAAGACACAACGTAAGGTACACCTTAGGGAGGCTTTCACTCTAAAAACACGCATCGTCTATATAAAAACGGTACAGGCAGGTACAGCTGTGAGCTATGGCTTGACCTATACAACGCCTGGAGAAAAGATGCTGGCAACGCTCCCCATTGGTTATGCCGACGGTTACCGACGTGGATTATCCAACAGAGCCAGTGTCTTGGTACGGGGTAAGCGGGCGCCAGTGGTTGGCCGCATTTGTATGGATCAATGTGTCATCGATGTTACTGATGTTCCCGGGGTAGCTCTAGGTGATGAAGTGATACTCATTGGCAGACAAAGTGGAGCTGAAGTGAGTGCTAAAGAATTAGGTGCGCTTCTTGAGACGCTGGATCTGGAGGTGCTTTGCGGGATTGGTGCCCGTGTCCCCAGGGTTTATCTGGAGTGAGCGGGATAGAATAGAGCGCTATGGGTAGAATAGACAAAGACTTACATGAAGAGACCGAGGCTGATGGGCGAAACAGGCTTCCAATAGGTAAGGTAGAGGACCTGACCCATGACTTGGAAGAGAAGGTACCCGATTGACAGAAGACTGCCTACACGCTAGAATAAAAGCGATATCGGTCAAAGCGACGATGGGGAGAGTAAACACGGAGCCTGAGCTTCAGGGAAAGCGGTCGCGACTGAGAGCCGCTGCTCTTGCACGTGCTTGAAGAACACCCCGGAGCGGTTCACTGAAGTTAGTAGGTGAGCCCGGGTTATCCCGTTAACGAGCAAGCGGGGCAGCATGCCCAAGCAGGGTGGTACCGCGGGATCCCTCCCGTCCCTGGCTAGCCAAAGGCCGGGGGGGAGGTTTTTTGTATTTTCAGCCAAAGGAGGGATACCATGTTAACTACTGCTCCCAGAGGAACACATGACATTTTGCCAGGTGAGGTGGAGAAGTGGCAACACCTGGAGACCATGATTCGTTTCCACTGCCGACTATTTGGCTACGGTGAGATTCGTTTACCACTCTTTGAACATACGGAGCTGTTTCAGCGTGGAGTGGGCGAAACAACGGACATAGTGGAAAAGGAGATGTACACTTTCACTGACCGAGGAGGTCGTAGCCTTACCCTACGCCCTGAGGCTACGGCATCTACGGTACGTGCTTATTTGGAACACAACTTAAACGGTGCTCCGCAACCAGCAAAACTCTACTATATTGGACCCATGTTTCGTTACGATCGGCCACAGGCCGGACGTTATCGCCAGTTCTCACAGTTTGGTGTAGAGGCGATCGGTTCCGCAGATCCTACCGTAGATGCAGAGGTCATTCTTTTGGCTCTGGACCTATACGCCAAGTTAGGTCTTTCTGATCTTACCGTACAGCTGAACAGTATTGGTTGTCCCAAGTGCCGCAGGCAATACCGCGATACACTGGTCAAGTATTTAAGTCAGCAGCAAAACGAGCTGTGTGATAGCTGCCTGGGGCGCCTAGAACGGAATCCACTTCGAGTCCTCGACTGTAAAGAAGATGCTTGCCGCAGAGTGACCAAGAACGCGCCGGAGTTTAGTGGGTTCCTCTGTGCTGAGTGCCGGGAGCATTTTGAATTGGTGAAAGGCTGCCTTGAGAGGGCAGGTGCCAGATACGAGCTAAACTCAAATTTGGTGCGTGGACTGGACTACTACACCAAGACTGTTTTCGAGATCACTTGGTCCGGGTTAGGTGCCCAAACGGCCCTCTGCGGCGGCGGCCGTTACGATGGTCTGGTTGAGGAGTGTGGGGGACCACCAACTCCGGGGGTTGGCTTTGCCATGGGACTGGAACGGTTATTCCTGGCTTTGGACCAAGCCGGGATAGAACTACCAGGCAAGGAAGCTCCGGACGTATTTGTAGCTGCCCTTACCAGAGAGGATAATGCGACGGCCTTTGAGTTATTGACATGGCTTCGCCGTGCCGGGATATCGGCTGAAAAGGACTACCTCAGTCGTAGCCTGCGTGCGCAACTCAAGCATGCCAATCGCCTGGGAGCGAGTTTTACGGTTATTGTCGGCGGTGAAGAGGCAGTGCGTAACACTGTGTCCTTGCGCAACATGGCTGACGGCTCGCAAGAGGAAATACGATTAGACGATCTTATAAGTGTGCTAACAGAACGTCTACACTGCTAATCATGTTGCAAAGGAGTGACGACTGTGAATCAGGGGAAGAAGTGTGAACCCTGGCAGCGTACATGCTGCGCATCCGAGCTTTCCTTGGCATCTGTTGGTGAAGAAGTGGTGCTGAATGGCTGGGTGCAAAGGCGGCGCGACCATGGTGGTCTTATATTTATCGACCTGAGGGACCGCTCCGGAATTGTACAGGTGGTTTTCAGCCCAGAAGGATGCCGGGAAGCATTTAATACTGCAGAGCAGGTCAGGTCAGAATATGTCTTGGCCGTGCAGGGTCGCGTAGAGAAACGTCCTGAAGGAACAACAAATCCCCGTTTGAAAACAGGGGAGATCGAGGTGATAGCCCAGGCCGTTTGGGTGCTTAATCACGCTAAGACACCGCCTTTCAGTATTGAAGAAGGGGTGGATGTAGATGAAATGGTACGGCTGCGCTATCGGTACCTGGACCTTAGGCGTCCAGAGCTCAGACGTAACCTGATGCTGCGCCACCGAGCTGGTAAAGTAGTGCGGGACTTTTTGGATGAGCATGGTTTTCTTGAGATCGAAACACCCATGCTTACACGGAGTACACCTGAAGGGGCGCGCGACTTTCTGGTACCGAGCCGCCTCAACCCAGGGAAGTTCTACGCTTTGCCTCAGTCGCCACAGCTTTTTAAACAGCTCCTTATGGTAGCTGGCATGGAACGCTATTTTCAGATTGTGCGTTGTTTCCGTGATGAAGACTTGCGTGCCGATCGCCAACCAGAGTTTACGCAGATCGATATCGAAATGTCTTTCATCACACCTGAGGATATCCAAGCCTTAATGGAAAAGATGATAACACGTGTTTTCCGTGAAACGGTGGGGCGTGAGCTCAAGTTGCCCTTTGCCAGGCTTAGCTACCAAGAGGCTATGGAAAGGTATGGCAGTGATAAACCAGATCTTCGCTTTGGTCTACCCTTGCTGGATGCGGCGTCAGCTTTTGTTGCCACCGAGGTAAAGGTATTCAAGAACGTTCTGGAAAAAGGCGGCCGAATCAAAGGCCTTAACGCGAAGGGCTGCGCCAGCTTTACGCGCCGTGAGATTGATGAGCTAACGGGACTAGTAACGGGATTAGGGGCTAAAGGTTTGGCTTGGATTGCTTTTGAGGCGGATGGTACGATTCGTTCCCCGCTGGCCAAGGTGCTCAGCGGAACCGAGCTAACCCAGCTTAAAGACATATTCGGCGTTGAGCCAGGGGACTTGATTCTTTTGGTAGCTGCCGACTTTCATACAGTTTGTTTGTCCCTGGGGCAGCTGCGACTTTTCTTAGGCCGTAAACTTGGGCTAATCGATCCCGCAGCCCTGTCTTTTGTCTGGATAACAGACTTCCCTCTTTTTGAGTGGAGCGAGGAGGAAAGACGCTATGTGGCTATGCACCATCCTTTTACCTCGCCAGCGGAAGAAGACATTCCACTTCTAGAAAGCAACCCCGGCCAGGTGAGGGCTAAGGCCTACGACCTGGTTCTCAACGGTGTTGAACTGGGTGGAGGTAGTATCCGTATCCATTCTCGGCATGTACAGGAGAAGATGTTTAAGGCCCTGGGTCTTACCCCCGAAGCCTCACAGGCAAAGTTTGGTTACCTTCTAGAAGCCTTTGAGTATGGAACGCCGCCACACGGTGGTATTGCCTTTGGTTTCGACCGCCTGATTATGTTGCTGGCAGGCGAGCAGAGCATACGGGATGTTATCGCATTCCCCAAGACCGCCTCGGGGACGTGTCTTTTGACCGGTGCTCCAGCAGAAGTCGATGCTAGGCAGTTGGCAGAACTACATGTAAGGAGTACTGTCTAAGGTTATAGAAGGAAGACCTGGAAAACCCCGTCAAGCCGCGCCTCTACTTGAAAAGATGCCCCCGATGTGCTAAGATAAAACCAGATAAGAGATCCTGCTGTGTGCGTGAAGAGTTGACCTGTTTTGAGCCGAATGCATTTGAAGAGGGAGCTTAGTCTCTGGTAGTGGCGTACATGCCCCGTTCGGGGAAGTGTAAAATTATCAGGCTGGCACCCACCTGCTTGAGAGAGCAGCTTCAAAAACGGTCAACCCACGGCATGGTGGGGTCTTTTTTTAGGGGGTAGTGAATTCGTGCGGGAAGAATTCAGCCGGACAGCCCTATTGGTAGGTGAGGACGGCCTTAGGAAGCTAGCAGCGGCTAAGGTTGCCATCTTCGGCGTTGGGGGAGTGGGTTCCTTCGCAGTAGAGGCCTTGGCGCGTGTCGGGGTTGGGAAACTTGTGTTGGTGGATCATGATCGTGTTATGAAGAGCAACATCAACAGACAGATTATGGCCTTGCAAAGCACGGTGGGACGGCTGAAAGTGGAGGTTCTGCGCGAGCGTATTCATGACATTAACCCTCTGGCCATAGTGGAGACAAAGGCAGTGTTTTACTCTGCAGCAACGGCAGATGATTTACTGCACCCAGATTATACATATGTTCTAGATGCCATGGATACTGTGAGTGCCAAAGTAGATCTTATTGTCCGTTGCGTCCGGGCTCACGTTCCCATTATTTCCTGCATGGGTGCTGGCAATCGCCTCCAGGCGGCAGGATTTCGTGTTACCGACATAAGCGATACTGAGGGCTGTCCTCTGGCACGAGTGGTACGCCGTGAAGTGAGAAAACGTGGTGTTGTTTCCGGTGTTAAGGTTGTCTTTAGCCCAGACCCGCCCTTGACACCTCTTCCTGTCCTGGATCCACCTACTCCTGGTCGACGCAAGGTGCCAGGCAGTATTTCCTTTGTCCCGCCGATAGCAGGACTTCTTATGGCTGGGGAGTGCGTACGTGACATCTTAGCAAAATAAAGGCTAAGCCTGTTCCAATGAGGGGTGTCCGTTATGCTAAGTAAGGTGGAGCTTAGGCATCGAATGCTGGTGCAAAGAGACGGTATCGATTCCAAACAGCGTAGTGAAAAAAGCAGGCTCATTACAGAGCGTGTTTGCTCCCTCCCTGAATATCAGGAGGCCCGAACGATACTGCTTTATGCCAGTGTCCGCTCTGAGGTGGAGACGAGAAGGCTCACAGAGGATGCTCTCTCTCGGGGGAAAAAGGTGGCCATGCCGCGCTGTATACCGGAAAAAAAAGCACTCCTTTTAATACCTATCTGCTCGTGGAGGGACCTGAAGCGAGGATTTTACGGTCTGCTTGAGCCGGAACCTGGGCAGTCGCCATTGAACTATGAAGTCGTGGATCTAGCTGTGGTACCAGGCGTTGCCTTTGACGAGGCCGGGTATCGACTGGGTTACGGTGGGGGTTACTACGATCGTTTATTGCCGCGTTTCTCTCGGAGGGCGACTACAGTGGCTTTGGCTTTTGAGGAGCAGATTGTGGCCAGTGTTCCCCGTGCTGTGCATGACTGTCCCGTCCACTACATAGTTACGGAAGAAAGGTTAATCTTGAGCAGGGAACATCCCCCAGGTGTCGAAGTCTAAAAGACTGAGGTCTCTGAAAAAGCAGTAGATACTAATACTATTTCTTAGAGGATATAGCAGGAAAATGCAGAGCTGGCGTTGAAATAAGCATTATAAGAGAG
>JAAYHG010000072.1 GCA_012735455.1 Bacillota bacterium | reverse complement strand
CAATGTAATCTCTAAATGCGCATACGCTGCCAGCGTTTTGAGTTATAACGTATGGTAATAAAGATGGAGCGGAAAAGTTGGTCACAGAAGTTGGCCGCCCACGCCCCAATCAAACCGAAGCCCAGGCCGATAAATATCTTAGCCAGGACAACGCGGATACCCCAGATGCCGATGAAAGTAGATAATAAAGGCCAGCGGGTGTCGCCAGCACCCCTTAGTGCGCCTGCCAAGATGAACTGCGTCAGTTGTAGCGGTTGCATTATAGCCACGATCTTAAGCGGGCCGGCGGCGAGCTTGGCCACCTCGGTGTCGTTAGTATATAAGCTGGCAATCTGGTAGCCGCAAAAGAAGAATACTATGGCCAAGGGAACAGCAACGAGTATACCAAGCCGGCGGGTTTCAAGCCCGGCCCTTTCGGCTTGGTCTATTTCTTTTGCCCCCAGACTTTGTCCTACTAGCGTTGTAGCTGCCATGCCGAAGGCTTGAGCAGGAGCGAAGCTAAGGCTGATAACGTTGATAGCTATTTGGTGGGCAGCGAAGACGTTTGTACCCAGGGTGGCCACAGTGCGTGCAAATTCTATTATGCCGGTTCTCAAGGCTACCTGTTCTAGCCCGGCCGGGAAGCCTATCCGGAGTATACGCTTTATTAGGCTGAGATCCAGCCAGGCGGTCCGCTGTGCTGTCAAGGAGAGGTGCGCATTGGGGCGTGTCACGGCGTAAAGAGCCATGGACATGGCTAGCCCGCGGGAGATGGTGGTAGACAAGGCAGCCCCTGTTACGCCTAAGGCGGGAAACCCCAGCTTGCCGTAAATAAGTACATAGTTTCCGATGACGTTCAGCAGGTTGGAAATGAGGTTGTAGCGCATGGGCGTGACCGTGTCTCCAGAACCGCGCAGCGCCGCTCCAATGACCATAACAACGGACACAAAGAGGAGCCCCGCCGCTACTGTCTTAAAGTAGGAAGTACCTGGCCCTACAACCTCGGGTTCAGCACCCATGAAGACCACAATGTTTTCAGCTAAGACAATCCCCAGAATACTGATGAGGGTACCTGAAAACAACCCTAGAAGAATAGTTTGGCGGAGGACCAAACTTGCAGCCTGCCGTTCTTTGGTACCGGTGAAGTGAGCCACCAGAGCCATGGTGCCTGTACCCAGCGCCTGAAAAAGCGAGATAGCGAACATGATGGGCTGATTGGCTAAGCCCACGGCTGTCAGCGCTTCCGTACTTACGTTGCCTACCATGACCATATCAACCATGCCAAAGAGGGTGGCCAAGAGTAGCTCAATTAGAGCGGGCAGCGTCAGGCGCCAGATTCTCTTATCTAGACTGCGCCTGTCTTTTTCTGTGCCGCTGTGGCTTTTCTGCTGGGCGCCGGTAGGCTCGTGGTTTTCTTGAAGCAGGGAGAGATCTTTGCTCAAATCAAACATCCTTTCCCCCCCATTGTACCACATCTTTCTATAGAATCGTGGAGGGATACCGTTTGTCCGCGCTCGCTTAACCGCTCGCCAAATTGCCCCCCGGCTGCATATGCAATGCAAGACCTTGAAAGGGCAACAGTGGTATGGTATGTTGTTCTAAGCTCGGAAGTTATTGGGATAGCGATGGGAGGGACAGGTATTGGAAGCGCGGTTAGCAATCCTAGCAATATTGGTGGTAGCGGTTCTAGGCAGGGCGAACACGGTGGCAATTGCTGCCGGGCTCCTTCTCTTGGTACAGCTACTTCAGGTGGAGGATTTTGTCCTTCCACCGCTAGAGCAGAGTGGAATGCAATGGGGGCTTGTGATTTTAACAGCTGCGGTCTTGGTACCCATCGCTAAAGGTGACATTACCCTCAAGCAGATCGGAGGTGTCTTCCTGTCCGCGCAGGGTATGTTGGCCTTTGTGGTGTCACTGCTTACTACTTATCTCAGCGGCCAAGGTTTGATCTACCTTACCACTTCCGGGCAGAGCGGCATTATGCCTGCTCTTATCCTGGGCGCTGTTTTGGCAGCCGCCTTCTTGGGCGGGGTGCCTGTAGGGCCTCTCATCACCGCTGGCCTCATCTCTTTGATTGTTCGACTGTTACCGCTTTCGTAGGAGGGAGACCGGTGGCCGTATCTCGAAGCAAAGGCGCAGTAAGGCTAACATGGCCTGGTAAGGACATGAGGCCCACCAAAACAGCAGCGGGGGGGAGATTGGTCACCCGCGAGGTGGTTTATCCTTGCTGCCATGAACCCAGTGGTGCCGCCTGTTTTCCAGAGGTGAACAGTAAGGGTATAGAGGGGCTGAACCGGTTGATCTGGGGCGACAATCTTGCGGTGATGCAAACACTCATCTCTCAAGGCTACGCTGGGCAAATCAACCTTATTTACATTGATCCTCCCTTTTTCAGCCAACAGGATTACACACAGCGTTTTAGAATGAGGAGAAGGGGCAGCGTGTCGTTACCTGAGCAACGCTTCGCCTTCAGCGATACCTGGGTAGGAGGGCTCGACTCTTACTTAACCATGCTGTATCCACGTTTGGTGCTTATGGCCGAGCTTCTGCGTGATGACGGCAACCTGTGGGTACACCTGGACGACCAGACTGCCCCTTATGTTAAGGTTCTACTGGATGAGATTTTCGGCCGCGAGAACTGTATTAACCAGGTGGTGTGGCGCCGCACCACCGCACATGGCGACCGTAAGGGTTGCGGTCGCATCCACGATACCCTTCTTTGGTATACCAAGGGACCCGACTACTACTTCGCCCAACCGGAGGTGCCTCTGCGCCCAGAATACATAGAGCAGTTTTACCGCTTCAGGGATGCCGACGGGCGCAGGTACCGTTTGGTAACCTTCAGCGCCAAGGGCCCGGGTCCCCCGCGCCGCTTCGGAACTCAGGTGCTGGCGCCGCCGCCGGGGAGACACTGGGCCTGGAGTCAGGAGAAAATAGATCGTGCCTGGCAGCAGGGGCGGATTGTAATATCAGCCGGTGGCGCGGTACATTACAAGCAGTACTTGGATGAGCACTTGTCGCGACCGGTACAGAGTATTTGGGATGATGCCGCTGTCCGCTACTTGAGCGCTCACAGCCGTGAAAACACCGGCTTCGAAACACAGAAGCCAATGGGTTTGCTACGGCGGATCCTGAAGATGTGCTCCCGGCCAGGCGATCTGGTCGCGGATTTTTTCGCCGGTTCCGGAACCACCCTGGTGGTGGCCGAGGAGTTGCAACGCTGGTGGCTAGGTTGTGAACAAGGAAAAACAGGCATAGAGGTGGCCAGAGCACGCTTGGCACAGGCCAGCTCACAGCCTTTTTCCATTGACGAGCTAGCAACAAGTGGCCGCGCGGTCTACGCCAGCACCGGCCTGCGCCTGTGGCAAATCAACCAGCGTGTTCTTGCTCTTTATGGGGCCGTCCCCATAGATAAGGGCGACGTACTAGGAACCAAACTTAGCCCCGATGGCGGCGAGTTGGTATATGTTGCCCAGCGAGGCCGGCCGGTAAGTGCAGAAAAAGTAGCAAAACTCGTGGCCCAGTACAATCGTTCTGCAGAGTCATTTAAAAAAGTTGTTGTTCTAGGT
>JAAYHG010000005.1 GCA_012735455.1 Bacillota bacterium | reverse complement strand
CCTACATACCGCGTACAGAAAACGTCCGTGCTGATACTCTGGTGAACTGGGCACTGGACGAGGTTAAGAAAGTCTAAGGGCAGAAGCAATCTGCCCGAAACTTTTTTTGTCCAGAGGGAAAAAACTAGTTGACAGGGAACTAAACCCGGTGTAATATATAACTAAGATACTTAGTAATTAAGGAGCAGATGCAAAATGATTGGTAACAAGGCGGAGTACTTCTTAAAAGTGCTCATAGAATTGGCACGCAATAAGGGTCAGGACTACCTTACCTCCCGTGAAATTGCCCAGCGGCAGGGGATTCCACCTAAGTACATTCCCCAGATTGTGGCCGCACTTTCCAAGCAAGGGTGGTTAGATTCTAGCCGTGGGCCTAAGGGAGGCGTGAGGCTGGCTGTTGCTCCCGCAGACATATCGGTGGCTCAGGTGGTGGATCTTGCCGAGGGTGGTGTTGCGGTCAAGAAGTGTCTCTTTTCTGATCCGCCATGTCCCATGGAGGAGTGTTGTTCTTTGTTCCCGGTATGGCAGGAGGCACAGAGTGCTCTCCAGGAAGTGTTTTCTCGGTATTCCATAGCAGATTTAACCCCACCCAAAGGTGGTGAGAACTAGAAAGGAGAGAGGAGGAGACTATCTTAGAATCCAGAGGTATTTTTGTGAGAGTCAATTAGCAAGGAATGGGAGGAATAAGAATGGCTGACATTGATCAGTTGGCGCAGGCACTACAGAAGATCAATACAGGTGAGATCAGTGGAGGAGAGGCCCGACGAATTCTCGAAAACATAGACCCGGTGGACCTTTCCTTGGCAGAGCAGCGGCTGATTGAGCAGGGCACCTTGCCACACGAGCTGCGCGGCCTATGCGCTGCACACCTTGCTGTTTTAGGCAGCGAGTTGGAGAAGATCAAGGTAGAGACGGGACCTGGCCATCCTATTCATACCCTGGTGTCCGAACACGATGATATTCTGAGTTTCCTGGATCAGTTGGAGGAGGTTCAGGGTAGATTGACTGGCCTGAGCGCTTACGATCCCAGTAATAAGGACTTTGAGACCCTGAAATACTTAGCAGGAGAGCTAGTTGAAGCCGAGAAGCACCACGCCAGAGAAGAGGATGTGCTTTTTCCTGAGATGGAGCGTCGTGGGATTACAGGCCCACCCCGGATAATGCGCCTGGAGCACGACGATCTCAGACCTAACAAGCGTCACCTCCTGGAGTTGGCTGAGCAGGTTCCCAACCTGGATTACGAGGAGTTCAAGCGCGACCTTAAGAAGACGGCAGAGTTCATCATTTTCAACATGCGAGACCATATCTTTAAAGAGAATACCATCCTTTACCCGGCCGCCCTAAAAGCTATTCCCGAGCCGGAGGTTTGGGAGCGTCTTAAGGCCGAGGCTGATGCCATCGGTTACTGTTGCTTTACGCCAGGCTATCTGAGTGAAGAAAAGAAAGGAGGTTCTACAGAAAAAATGCAAGTTATTAAGCTCGGAGATCTGCCCATCACGACCTCGCCTCGCGGGCCCAGAATAAGAAGGGTGTTGGAAGAGCCTGCAGTGGCTATAACCAATGTTCTTCTGGAGCCGGGGCAAGAGCTTCCCGCCCATAAGACCCCAGTTGATGTCGTCTTCTATGTTCATGAGGGCCGCGGCAGCATCATTATCGGTGACCAGAGCGCCACCGTTGCAGCCGGAGACCTTGTCTTCAGTCCCAAGAACATTCCCCACGGCCTCCTTGCGGCCAGAGACAGCAGCCTTAGCGTTCTGGTGATAAAAACCCCTAACCCAACAGCAAAGAACTAAGAAGAAAAACAAACCCCGTGGGCGCAGCAATCCTGCGCCCACGGGGTTTCATACCTGAAAGCTACTGGCAAACTAAATGCAAACAACCAACGAGTGAGCAGACCTGTAAGCCGGGTTCTGTCGCGGATGACCATCTATCTAGGACGCCAGTTGCCTGGCGCCTCGTGCGACCTTCCCGGGAAGTCGGCGGGCAGCCTCATCCTTCCCCTACTAGGT
>JAAYHG010000071.1 GCA_012735455.1 Bacillota bacterium | reverse complement strand
GGCGTTCGTAATTTTCTTGATTCTAATCCTTTTGATTCTCGGTCCTTTCTGGATCGGTCTCTAACGGGTAATAAGGGCCAGATAAGCATCTGGGCCCATACAGGAAAGGAGAGATCACCGTGGTAGAGGCTCAAGGCGGAGTGGCATTAGGTAACCGCTGGGCGTTTGTTATCTTCTTGATTCTCGTTCTCTTGATCCTGGGTCCCTTCTGGATTGGCATCTAAGGAGCGACTCTGACTCACTTTAGGAGGGAGGCGGTCTACGTGGCAGAAGCGCAACAGGTCCTTGGCAGCCGCTGGGCGTTTGTCATTTTCTTAATCTTGGTGCTGCTTATCCTGGGTCCTTTCTGGATCGGTCTCTAACGAATAGAAAAGGATAAGAGGCGGACTGGGTCCGCCTCTTATCCTTTTCTGCGACTCGGTTCGCTGGAGGTGGCGGCTTCTCTTGCCGGTTCATCAGCAGCGTACTTGGCCGGACCCTGCCCTTGCGCCGGGGGCAGGAGAGAGCTGAGAAGGTTCATGAGCGCAGCAGGATCTGGTTTTTTCCCACCGACGCCACCTTGGGAGGCCATGGTGCTGAGCAGGTTCAACATTGCCCCCAGTGCCTCCTTTTTGCTGCCGTCACCGCTGCCTGCCAGGAGGGACATGAGCATGTTCATTAGCGCTTGCTTATCAAATCCACCCCTACCAGCGGAAAACGTACCGGCTCCGGATTGCGAGTTAATGTAGGTGACAATGCCAAGCAGGTTGGTAAGGCTGAGCAGGGCTAAGAGTTCTGCGGCAGAGACGTTTTTCTGTTCTGTTAAGAGATTAAGCACCGCAGCAAAGGTGTTATCCCCAGCTACTGGTGGGACGATTTGTCCTTCTGTCATCTTAATACCTCCCTTCAGTTAGGTTGGGCCACTCCAGGCCACCGCCTGTAACCCGACCAATCTCTTCGCTGAGGCAATCCCGCGCTTGCTTTAGGGCAGAGTTGCAGGCCCTGATGATGCCCTCATTTAGTTCATGGGGCGATAGAGTTGTTAGGAGTTCTGGATTGATATCAAGGTTTATGATGAGCTGTAGGCCGTTGGCCCACACACGAATCTTACCTTGATAGGAGGTACCGAAAAACGTCATTGTTTCGAGCCGCTTTTGTAGGTCGTTTATTTCTTCCTGGATTTGAGTCATGAGCAACCCCATGTTGAACAAAGATTTCACCCCATTACATCTTATTCGCGGATTGGTAAGGGAGAACAAAGAACAAAAGCCCCGCCCGCAAGCGGGGCATTAATGGTGCTACTCCTTAGTAGTCCTCTTCGTTGTCTACAGGTTCAGTAGAGAAAGGTTCCGGTGCTGCTTCACGTGGGTTATTGGCCTGGATGATAAGATTCACCAGGTTTGTCAGCACCTCTTTGTCTGTTTGTACAGAGGGTTCTTTATTCAGGACGTGGATTACATTGATGACAGTGTCCAGCATTTCCTGGCTCTTGTCGGAGAGGAAAGGCTTCACAGCCAGGATTAGTGAGACGTCTTTCGGATCCAGGAGCATTCTTGGCACAATGCGTTCCTCCTTTGCCGATTGAGCTTTCAGGAGCTCTGCCTGCACCCATTTTCTGAACTCTAGACCTGATCTTATAAAGGCCAGGCTCTCCAGAATGTGTAAGGGTAATAGTTCCCGACGAAGCTGGTCATTGGTAAGGAGAGCTAAGGTGAGAGCACCGTCGGTGATTGCACGCCCTCCGGGACTAAGGTATGGCTTTATCAAGAGGAGCATTTGTGTATCTTGGGCGGAAAACGGTAAGAGTGCCATAGGGGTCACCTCACTTTGGAAATAGTAAAGACGGGTGAGTGGGTCACTCATCCTAGAAGGTAGCACTGCATTATATGTCGAGTGCGTACCGATGGTTCGCTGTCTTGTAACTCGCCTTTGGATCCTCCCAGGAAGGAACAGATCTGTTGGGTAATCCAAGGATGAGAAGCACAAGGATGAGAAGAAGAGTAAAGGGATTGGTACCGGAGGAGGGCTGGGGAGGAGGTGTCTTGTCCGGTGAGTCAGGGGGGTCGCGCTTGGGCCGACCAACTGGAAATACGCCTGCAGTACGATCAAGGCGTTCCACGACCACGCCTCCTTTCTCGGTTTCTAAAAGGAAACCTGAAGTTGAGACAGTACATTCTGTATCCGATTGACTACGGTGATTCGGTCAGAACCAGCGAACAAGAGGCCAACGGCCTCATTGTTGCTGTTCACAACTAAAGAGCCGCTATCCCCGCCCTGACTACCTAGTTGGGCAACGATCTGATCGGAGAAAAGAGCATAATTATTGGAGCCCATATCAACCCTGAGTGTTGCTTTGATGGAGGTGACAGGACCGTGGGTGAGACCAGTGGTGCGACCGCTCTTTTTTAGGATCTCTCCTATCTTGGCTTCGGCCACGCCGCGAATAGGACCAATTTCCAGGATTTCGGGTCGGATTAGATCGAGGGAAACCGGCTTGGCAACGGCGCAGTCTACAGTATTGCTCCAGCCAGTGCGTTTGAAAAAGCGTACGTCATAATTGGGACGAACAAGATGCACAAATAGGTTTTGGGTGCGGGCAACGCGCTGGCTAATGGGACAGTTCGCCTCTTGGGACTCTAGAGTCACTGGTGCAAAACGCTCCAGGTGTGCAATAACGTCCTTCTCTTGTCGGCCACCGTCGTGAATCCCGGGCAGAAGGATAGGGTCACCGATTCTGGCCCGGCCGTCACGGCCATTGCTGGAGTTGGCCAGAACGTGGTTGTTAGAGAGAATGAGCGGCTCGCCTGTCTTAATGTCGCGTACCACTGCGCCAAAAGTACCAGCGGTTACTTTATAGTGGCCGATACTGCTACCTGGTTGGGCTGGACGAAACCTGCCGGTGCGGGCAGTGGCTAAGAGCCGAACCTCGCCCACCTCAATGACGTCGGTTTCTACGTCACCAATGCGCTGGGGCACCAGTTGGGCACTCAGAAGTTCGCTACGGGGCATTTTGGTGGTAACAAAAACCTGTACCACCAGGTTATCGGTTCGCTCCTGACCTTTTTCTTTGTAACCAACTCCAACCCCCACTACGTTAGGTAGGTAGTTGCAGTCAGACCAAGCCACGCGTAGTGCCTGAAAAAGTCTCTCCATAGAATCACCCCCTGGAAGTTGTGGTACCAGGTGCGTGCGCAACCTTGGCATGGGTAGCTCAGTACCACTATATTCACAGGGGGAGAACCTGGTGAAAGCGTGGTGTCTTAAGCTGCATAATCCCTTCGCACTGCGAACAAGCTAAGTTTGCCATAGTGTGAAGGAGGTAGGGTGTATGCGCGGACCGGATTCGGCCTGGAAAATGATTGGAGTTGTTTTCTTGATACTAGTGGCTTTCGTAGCGGCCCTGGGTTTCCGCACGGGTGGAGAGACTGAGGGACCAGAGACCACGGCCCTCAGCCAGGCAGCTTTTTCGCCCCAACAGGGCTATCCCACCTATGACGACCTCTGGATGCTGGCCCGGGTGGTCTCAGGGGAGGCGCACAGCGAACCGTATGTGGGGCAGGTGGCCGTGGCGGCGGTGATTCTAAACCGTGTGCAGGACCCGCAGTTCCCGGGAACTGTTTCTGAGGTTATCTTTGAGCCTTGGGCCTTTGAATCTGTTGCCAACGGCATTATCTGGACGCTAGAACCAACAGAGGAGCATGTCTCGGCTGCCCAGGTAGCCTTGGACGGCTGGGACCCTAGTTACGGCGCACTCTATTTTTGGAATCCTGGCAAAGAGGTAAGTCCTTGGATTTGGACGCGTAACATAGTGACCAGCATTGGCCAACACGTATTTGGGCTCTAGGAGGTGGTAAGGGTGCGCAATTCGCGTTTCGTGATTGTGGGAGTAGCACTGCTGGCTCTACTCGGGGGGCTCTGGTTCCGGAGTTACAATCAAGAGAATAAACTTGCCAAGAACTCCTTGGAGGCTGGTTACCAGCGTGCCCTGGTTACGATGGTGAACCACGTACAGAATCTAGATAGTCTCTTGGCCAAGGGGCAGGTTAGCCAGGACAACGGACAGGCAGTACTTACCCTGGCCAGCGCTTGGCATGAGGCTGAGAGTGCACGTTCTTCCTTAGGGCAGCTTCCTTTTAGCCGCTTTAACCTTACTTCTACGCAGAAATACCTGGCCCAAACAGGTGACTATGCCTATGCCTTGGCGCGCAAGCTGTCCCTTGGGCAAAGCCTCTCGGAGGAAGAGCGCGAGAACCTGGCTACGCTCTCTAAACAAGCAAACAGCCTAAACCGGGAACTGCAGGCTATGATCGGCGGGATAAAAGACAAACCCAACTGGGGCACCAAGGGTGTTACCGTAGGACTCAAAGGGAAGCCCGTGCCACCAGCGGGTAGCGTAGCTGACGGACTCAGTAAGGTGGACGTTCGTCTGCAGGACGAGGCACCTACTCTTACCTACGACGGGCCTTTTTCTGAACACATGAGTAACATCAAACCGCGCGGTGTCACCGGGGAGCCGGTGACAGTTGAGCAGGCCGGTCGCATAGCAGAGCAGTTTATTAACCAAGGCTCGCAGGTGAAGTATAGTGCCAAAAGTTCTCGCCGTGTGGCCGGGCGCATCCCCGTTTACTCTATTACCCTTCAACCTCAAGGTGGACGCCGTCTGCCGGAGATAGTGGTGGATGTAACCCAGACCGGCGGGCATGTGATCTCCATGCTTAATCCTCGCTCACCTAAAGAGAGCAAACTTGGCATCAAGGAAGCAGTGGAAAAGGCGGAGGAGTTTGTCCGTGCCAGGGGTTACAAGGACATGATCAGTACCGGTTCGTTGCGCCACCCTAATACCCTGGTGGTTACCCTGGCCTGGACCCAGGATGATGTGGTGGTGTACCCCGACTTTGTTAAGGTGAGTGTGGCTTTAGATAATGGGGAAGTCCTGGCCTTTGATGCTCGCGGGTATCTTACCTCCCATCAGAAGCGCACATTGCCACGGCCGAAGTTTACCTCAGGCCAAGCCAAGGCCCAGGGTGAGGCGCGCATGCAGGTCGAGCGTGTGCGGCCTACTGTTATCCCCATGGCCGATGCCAGTGAGCGTTACTGTTGGGAGGTCCGCGGTACCTCCAACGGGCAGACCTTTTTGGTATACTACAACACGGAAAACGGTCGCGAAGAGAAGATACTCCAGGCCATCGAGAGCGAGGACGGTACCTATACCATGTAAGAAAGAGCCCGTGGGTTGTGAATGGAACCCACGGGCTCTTCTAGCGCTTGATGGCGCTCTTAATTGTAGTCAAAGACTGTGCGGCGGCTGCCACGCCTTGGGCGATAACCTCAGGAATGCGCTCAAACTCTGTGAGACGCATCGGGCCAACCTGGGGCCGTATTACCAAAGCGCTGCTGGCCTTAAGGTGTAGGTCGGAGATGGTTTGGCCCATGATGTCGTTTGCCTGCAGGAGCACGTGCAAAATATTGCCGATACGGGCTTCTTCCACGGTAAATCCAAGATCCACAGCTATAATCACCTGTGCCCCCCAATCCTTAAGGAGGTGGACAGGAACGTTGGCCTTTAGAGCGCCGTCTACCAGGCAGTGTCCAGCTACATTTACCGGAACAAAAATCCCTGGGATAGAGGAGCTGGCAGCTACGGCTACGCTCACTTGTTCGTTGCTTAGGAAGATGCGCTGGCCGTCGTCTAAATAATGCCGTGCCTTCTCGGGGGCGAAGACAACCTCGCGTCCCGAACAGAGGTCTGTGGCCAGAACCGCCAACGGAAGCTTCAATTGGTCGAAGGAATAACCCTTCGTTTCTTTCGTCATCAGCTGGCGGATGGGGTCGTTCTTGAGCAGGCCCCGTGGAAGGGAGATCTGCCTAAGCGAGGGCCGCTTCGGCAAAAATCCTATGCGTTCTAACAGAGCCAAAAGAAAAGAGAAGGTGTTGACAGCAGGGGTGGGAAGCTGTTTGGGGAGTGTGCGGTAGATGTATTCGATCTGTTCCAGGCTTAAGCCGGCTGCGTACAGGGCACCTACGATGCTGCCACCACTGGTGCCAGCAAGAAGATCGATCTTGATCCCTTCCTTTTCCAATACCTTGAGCACGCCGATATGGGCCGCACTCCTGAGCCCCCCGCCCCCTAGAGCTACACCAACTACCGGTCTTAACCGCATGCATATTCCTCCCTACGTGGTGCGCCAGGGCTGGTTGCAGTGTGTTATCTTGGCTAAGCCACAGTGGGTTCGGTGCCCAATGGCCTTTTTTTCTGCCATGCTCATAAGAGGTACTCCTTTCTCACTTCCAGTGAGCGTTCGGTCCTAGCCTCTAAAGGAGGGCCGAACAGGGTTGGGCAGTGGTCTGCTCGCAACCTAGGCACGTCCACAACAGTGGCGCTGAACTAGGTGTGCTCGATTTATGGTATTCACTCAAGGAGAAAGTGGTGACAACCAGTGGCCCTCGTGCGCTAGTTAGTTCTCAGTTTCCTACAGCCACTTCTATACTGTTGGCATTGGCATCGGCGAAATCGGAATCCAGTATGATAAAGCGGGGTATGAAGTCAGACGATAAATCCCCGTTTATTTCAGCGGACATATTGCGCTTGGTACTGACAAAAAATTCCGTCTGCTGTAGTGGGCCCAGACTCAGGGTGGAACTACGGTCAACGACTGTAACTCTGAGTCCTAAAAGATTAATAATGGCAGGGGAAAAGTTCGCGTTGGCCATTACTCATGCCTCCCCAGTAGGTTTTGTTGATCTCCCTGATGGAGCGACTGTTTGTAGGTGGGCGCATCTACCCCGTCTCGGTCATCCACTATGTATCTTGAGGCCACGAAATCACTGCCATCCCCAAGGTTCTGGCCATAGCCCTGGTTTCGTTTATCGGCATTGGTCCAGTCCACCAAGTAGTTTTCACCGATGTTTATCGCCGAGGCATTCTCCACGGAGTTTATCTTAAGGTAGAAAATGTTAATTACTATTGGCAACATCTCGTTCCCCCCAGTCTAATATATAGAGAACGAAAGCGAAAGGTTCGGCGTGGGTGATAAGCAATGGATCTGGAAAAACTGCTGCGCTGGCGAGAACTGGCACAAAAATTCCAGAGTGGGGGATTTTGGCCGGGGGTGTTCGACACGCCCGAGGGCAGGGACTTTTGGTCTACTTTTGCCCAAAGTGCAGAAGCAGAGCAGGGCTTTCCCCGGGCGGACGTTTATGCCAGCGAAAGTGAGATTACTGTACTGGTCGAACTACCCGGCCTGACACGTGAAGACATAGAGATCTTGGTCCTTGGGAGTCAAATCAAAGTCAAGGGAAATGTCAGGGAACCTTTGAGTAACGGCAAAGCGATAAGCCGGGAACGTATCTATGGCCCCTTTGAACGGGTAGTGCAGCTGCCGGAACAGGTAAGAGAAGAGGGAGCCCGAGCTCGGTTTGTGAATGGACTCCTGGAAATACGTCTTGTGAAGGAGCAGATAGCGGAGGGGTTTAACGTTAAGATCGAGTGAAGTTGGAGCTGAATCAGGGATGGACTATGCTAAAGAAGCTTAGGCAAATGCTCTTGAGAGAGTGGTACCGGCAGGAGAAAAACTTGCGATTGAAGCTCGCTGAGCTAGAGGAGAGGGTACACGAGCTGGAAATGAGACAAGCTTCTGAGCCAGCTCAACCCCCTCCTGTTGTTATCGAGCAACTATCCATTGATCGAGTTATTATCGACCGTGTAGAGCTAAATAACAATATCGGCGCCCTTGGCATCAGAGAACTCAGTGGGATGCTAAATGTTGGGGCCAACTATGGCGGCGCAGCGCCAACTAAAGGTCGATCGGCAAGAGACGCCCCAACAGTTTCTCCAGCAGGCAGCAAGGATAAACCCCAACCCAAGTATAGAATCCATTTTCAAGAACCTGAGTAGGGGCATTGCAGGGGAGTTTGGTACCTGGGGACTTAACACTTCATAGAATGCAGTGGGCGAAAGGTGTTTATCGCGACAAGTTTCGCCTGCCAGTAAGTAGTAAGCTTGAAAGGGGAGGTAAGTGTGCCGACCTATGACGAAAAACGGCTGCTTGAGGGTCTGTTTGAGCTTCAGAAAAGGTCCTTTGAGCTCTGGCAGAGCCTCTGGCCGCAGGACTTGATGCAAAAGGCAATAGAGGTACTTGATGTGATAAACCAGCAGCCGGAAAAAGTGCACCCTGCGATGACGGCTGCAGGAGTTTCGGGGGAAACCATAGACATAGAGGAGCAGAGGGTGTTAGAGGGCGAGGAGCCCCTGGTTCACATTACCGAGTCAGGGAAAGAACTTCTGGTTACCGCTGCCCTACCGGGCCTTCGGGGCGGTGAAGACCTAAGTGTAAAGGTGGGTGGTGATGTTCTTACCTTAAGGGTTAGAAACAGGGCGGTAGCTGCAGGTGAAAGCGGACAGGGCGATCTTTGGTACACTCGACAAATCCGCCTGCCTGCTGAAGTGGAGGCAGATGGGGCGACAGCTAGGTATCAGAGTGGTGTTCTGGCCCTACGGTTGCCCAAGAAGCTGGTTGCGGGCCAGGGTGTCAAGGTAGATTTCTTCTAAATCAAGGTTCGCTAGTCAGACCACTACGAAGTAGTATAGGCCCTTTGGGTTAACCCAGAAGATCCCACACCGCGGGATCTTCAAGTCCCAAGCGCCACACTCCGATACCTGCCAGCCCACGCTCGCGAGCCAGGTCTAGTTTGGCGCGGAAGCTACGGGCGTTTTCGAACCAGACAATGTGCCGGACCCCATCTTCAGAGTACTCAAAGGTGGGTGCCTGGGCCTCCTCATCATAGCGAAATGAGGCACCGGTGTGCCTGGCCAAGGTCATAACCTGACTATGGGACAGCGTGCGAGGGACACCGCCCCATTCCGGCCAGTCGTACCCGTAAACAGGCATTCCCAGTTTTACTTTTTCCGGCGTTATGACCGACAGAGCATAATCCAGCACCTGACGCACAAAGCCAATGGAAGCCACTGGGCCGGGCAAGGCGAAGTGTTCGTCGTAGGCCAAGATATACACTTGATCGCTGACTCTGCCCAGGTCGTTGTAGCTAAAGGCACCCGAGAAGGGGTGTGCCGGGTTGTCTTCGAGCTGGGCTGGCACGGAGATAGTCACTTGGTAGCCCGCGGGTCTCAGACGGGCACTGAGCTCTTCCATAAAGGCTGTTAAGAGAGATCGGTCTTCCGGCGGGACAAACTCGAAGTCAATGTTGACACCGGCGAAACCGTAGTGTTCGAGCATGGCCAAGATGTTCTCTACCAAGGCTGTACGCAGGTTGGAGTCTGTTAGTACCAGATGAATCAGCCATTCATACTGTGGGCTGGCAAAATTATGGATAATGGCCAGGACCGGTATACGGTAAGCACGAGTCAGGGCGATGGCCTCGGGTTCCGACTGGTCGACTAATCCGCCCTGCGGAGTTATGCCAAACCAAAAGGGTATCAGTTTGGTGATCTCACCGGCATGAAGCCTAAGATCGGCCAGGGAACTGGGGCTTGTTACGTAGTACCAGTTGTTTTCTAGTTCCACCTCAAGAGTTAAGGACAAATCCTCTCCCTCCTCAAGCTGCTTTTCTGTGGGTAGGCTTCTCTTTAGCTCAGTTTATGTACTGAACATGGCTTCGGTACCAGGTGGAAGTCGCACACATACACTGGGAGAAAAGGATGGAAGAGGGATGACCTGTGTTGCCACGGAAGCTACGGGTCTTCGCACCATGGCGGCGCCGGAGCAGCGGCACGCCGCGGAAGCAGGGGCTCCGGGATGAAATAGAGCTGAGGCTAAATGGTCTTTTGATAAGGCTGCTGCGGGATATGGGATTTAACTGGCCCCACGAAGTACACATCGTTGTACCCCGTGCAGAATTTATCCGTGCTTTCCAGAACGGGCGTCTGGTGGAAGAGCGTACCATCCTTTCCAGCATCTCCATAGTCCATGCCCCTAAACATCCCCCGGCAGAGGGCTCCGAAGCACCATTTTCAGGCGATCCGCCCCCGCGCGGCTACAGCTAAAGCAGCATAAGCTATGGTGTTCCTGGTGTCGCGACGGGCAGCGCCACAAGCTGATGGTTCAAAGAGTCCATCCCGGGATGCGAGTCATAGGATAGGTTAGGTAATTGGTTTTCTTGCCTTTTTGTGGTGCCGCTTGTATAATAAAGCCAGTACAAGCTAAGGCGAAGAAGGGATCAGTACCCTGGGGTATAGGTTAAGAGAACTGGCGGGGGTGCGAGCCGGTCCTAGAACCAGGGGAATCCATCCGGGAGCCGACAAGAGGTCCGGTGGTTCCGTTATAACCGCGGAGGTGAGCCTTTAGGCTAACCAGGGTGGCAACGCGGGTAAGCCCGTCCCTGTTGGGACGGTGTTTTTATTGGCATACTAGTTGTGGAGGGATAGCTATGCTGGATGTGAAATTTGTGCGCGCCAATCCCGAAGTGGTGCGCGACGCGCTGAAAAAGCGCCGGGCTACGGCCAATTTGGACGAATTTCTCCGACTGGATGAAGAGCGACGTGCCCTCTTAGCCGAGGTGGAACAGCTCAAGAACCGGCGCAACTAAGAGTCAGAGGAGATTGCCCGGAGAAAACGTGCTGGCGAGCCCACAGAGGAGCTTATCGCCGCGATGCGATCTGTTTCCGACAAGATTAAAGAGATGGACGACAAGGTCAAGGAGATAGAGACGCGCTTGATGGCGGCACTCCTTTATATCCCCAACATACCGGACGACAGTGTCCCGGAGGGAGAGTCCGATGCTGACAACCCGGTGATTCGGACTTGGGGCGAGCCGCGACAGTTTAACTTTGAACCAAAGGCTCACTGGGATCTGGGTACAGAACTTGACATCCTGGACTTCGATCGTGCCGGCAAGATCACAGGTACGCGCTTCACCGTTTACAAAGGGCTGGGTGCCGGCTTGGAGCGAGCCTGTATCAACTTAATGCTGGACCTGCACATAAAGCAGGGCTACACGGAGATTTTTCCGCCTTTCATGGTGAACGCAGATAGTATGATCGGTACCGGCCAACTTCCCAAGTTCAAGGAAGACATGTTTAAGTTAGAAGGATTGGATTATTACCTTATCCCCACCGCCGAGGTACCGGTAACAAACCTGCACCGAGATGAGATACTGGAGGCCAGCGAGTTACCGATTTATTACTGTGCTTACAGCGGTTGCTTCCGTGCCGAAGCCGGGTCTGCGGGCCGGGATACCCGCGGTCTTATCCGCCAACACCAGTTCAACAAGGTGGAACTAGTTAAGTTCACCACCCCGGAGACTGGCTGGGATGAGCTGGAGAAACTGACCCGGGACGCCGAAGAAGTGTTGCAGGTATTGGAGCTCCCTTACCGGGTGGTTACACTCTGTACCGGCGACCTGGGCTTTAGCTCGGCCAAGACCTACGATATCGAGGTTTGGCTGCCGAGCTATAACAGCTACAAAGAGATCTCGTCTTGCAGCTGCTTTACCGATTACCAGGCCCGCCGGGCTGGGATCCGTTATCGCCCCTCACCTAAGGCCAAGGCAGAGTTTGTCTACACCTTAAATGGTTCGGGCTTGGCAGTAGGGCGTACTGTAGCTGCCATCTTGGAGAACTATCAACAGGAGGACGGTACGGTAGTGGTGCCCAAGGCCCTGCGGCCTTACATGGGCAACATCGAGGTGATAAAACCCCGTTAGCACTTACTGAGGCAACCGCAAAGAAGCCTTTCAACCCTGGTTGGACAGTTGGTAAACTGCTGACTGCTTACAGTCAAGACCAAGCAGCGTTGGCGTAGGCCAACGCTGCTTCTTTATCGGATTCAAGTCGAACTTTGTAGCTAAATGAATTGGTTTGAGCAGGTGAATATGAGTACTTCTTATGGTAAATTGTTCTTGGCGAGAGACAAGCTTTGAGTTAGGGGAGCAGCTGTCTAGAAGAACTGAAATTACTTGATGACATACAACCAACTTATTTGGTATAATACATGCACCGGCAACTTTTTAGGAGGTGAGGCATGGGTTGTTAAGATTTGAACAGGTGACGAAGATATACTCCGGGCAGCGGGTTGTTGATTGTCTGGATCTTGAGGTGAAAAAAGGAGAGTTTCTGGTCCTAATAGGACCCAGTGGCTGTGGGAAAACAACCACCTTGAAAATGATAAACCGGCTGATTGAACCCAGTGAAGGAAAAATCTATATGAATGGTACAGACATTTCACGACTTGATCCTGTGCAACTGCGGCGTCAGATCGGTTATGTCATTCAACAGGTGGGTCTCTTTCCCAACATGACTATCCAGCAAAATGTGGATGTAGTGCTACGGCTCCTAAAACGTCCATTACAAGAGCGGCAGGAGCGGGTGCGTGAGCTTCTGGCCATGGTAGGAATGGATCCGGCCCTCTACGCGGAGCGTTACCCTAACGAGCTTTCAGGAGGTCAACAGCAGCGTATCGGTGTACTGAGGGCTTTGGCCGCCGATCCGCCCCTCATCCTTATGGACGAACCCTTTGGGGCTCTCGACCCGATTACGCGGGAAAGCCTGCAGGATGAATTCAAGCGATTGCAGGAGAAGCTGCACAAAACAATTGTCTTTGTTACCCACGATATGGATGAGGCCCTGAAGCTAGCTGACAGGATCGTCCTTATGAAAGATGGGCGCATCGTCCAGGCCGGGCCACCTGAGGAGCTTCTCCGGCACCCAGCCAATGATTTCGTGGCCTTCTTTTTTGGTAAGAAGCGAAAGGAGAACGAAATCTACTTGGAGACGGTGGATGAGGTTATGAACCCAGCACCGGTCACCATCCGCCCAGAGCAAGGGGTTGCCGAAGGTGTAGAACTTATGCGCCGCCGCCATGTGGATTCTTTGTTTGTGGTGGACAAGGAGGAGCGTTTCTTGGGTCAGGTGACCATCGAAAGCCTAAACCGTGAACACCTACGTGCCCACCAGATAATAGAGCTGTTGGATACTAATGTCCCCACGGTGCTAGCAGGCTCTAAGGCAGAAACGGCTTTTCGCATCATGACGGAGCAGCGGCTGAAGTATGTGCCTGTAGTGGATACTGAGGGGCGTTTGGTGGGGTTGGTGACCCGTACCAGCATGGTCAATGCGCTGGCCTCGGTGGTTTGGGGAGATGGTATCAGTGCTTGACTGGGGAGGGTTCATTGCTGCTAATTTCGACCGGCTGCTCTTGGCCACCCGACAGCACCTTAGTATTGCCCTAACGGCGGTGGTGTTAGGGACTTCGGTGGCTGTGCCTTTGGGTATCTACCTAACCCGACGTGAGGGTTTGGCGCGGATAGTGCTGGCTGTAACAGGGATTATCCAAACAATCCCAAGTCTGGCCTTTTTTGGTCTTACCATACCCTTTCTCGGCTTAGGGGTGTTACCTGCCACCCTGGTTCTTTTTCTGTACTCAATCCTGCCAATTTTGAGAAATACGTATACAGGGATCAAAGAAGTGGACCCGGCGCTAATTGAGGCGGGCAAGGGTATGGGGATGGACTCCGTTGAACTCCTGTTGATGGTGGAGCTGCCTATAGCTTTACCGCTGATTTTAGCAGGGGTACGTATCTCCACCATGTATATAGTCAGTTGGACTACGGTGGCAGCCATGATCGGCGCAGGTGGCTTAGGAACGCTGGTTTTGGGCGGGATTGCTGTTTATGATGCCCGTCTGATTGTGCTGGGAGTTGTCCCGGCAGCAACACTGGCACTCTTAGCGGGACGCGTCATTATTTGGTTAGAAAAACGCTTGACACCCCGCGGGCTCTTGCGGGACGGCCAAGTGGCGTAGGGGGTGAGGCAGTGAAACCACTCTTGATCTTAGCATTAGAACACCTCTACCTGGCTACGGCGGGGGTTTTCTTGGCCACCCTGGTGGGGGTTCCGCTGGGAATCCTGCTCACACATTACCGACGGTTGGCCCCTGTGGTTTTTAGCCTCACTGAGATGGTGCAGACAGTACCCTCCTTGGGACTCCTGGCGCTTTTGCTCTTTGTTTTCGGCCTGGGTAACAAAACCCTGATCGCGGGGCTCCTAATCTATTCGCTCCTGCCCATTGTCAGAAATACCTACACTGGCATCCGCTCCATCCGCCCAGAGCTTATTGAGGCTGGAAAGGGCATGGGTATGACCCGGCTACAGCTTCTTACCCAGGTGGAGCTTCCTATTGCTTTGCCGGTGGTTCTAGGTGGTATTAGGGTGGCGCTGATCACGGCCATTGGGATCAGTACTATCGGCGTGGTTATTGGTACCGGGGGATTAGGTCAGCCCATCTGGCGGGGTATTCAGATGGAGAACCAAGGCATGATTATCCAGGGTGCTGCGACTGCCGCTGCCCTGGCTATCCTGGCAGAGATCTTGCTTACCGCCCTGGAGCAAAGGATTACGCCGCGGGGGCTAAGAAAACGGAAAGCAACGTAAGAGTTGGCGGCTACCACAGCGAGATACTACGTAAGCAACTTCTTACGTATGGCCTAGGAGCAGGCGGGGACAGCCCGTTTCTGCAACAATTGCTGTTTATGAAACTATCATATAAAAGGAGGAGTCTTAGTGAAAAAAACCCGGTTTTCTTTGGTTCTGGTGCTCTTACTCTTGGGCATCTTGGTGCTGAGCCTGTCAGGTTGCGGCAGTCAGTCTAAGCAGGGGACCGGCGGTGGAACAATTCGGGTGGTGGCTAAGGACTTCACCGAAAACATTCTCCTGGGTGAAATGATGTCCCAGGTCATTGAGGCCAAGACAGATCTTAAGGTGGATCGCCAGTTCAACCTTGGAGGAACGCTCATCACCTTTAACGCCCTTACAGCTGGCCAATTGGATCTTTACGCAGACTACACAGGTACAGCTTTAATTGCAATCTTGAAGCATGACACGGAGACTGATGTAGATAAGGTTTGGCGTATTGTAAAGGAGGAATTCGCCAACCAGTACCAGCTAGAGTGGCTCGAGCCCTTCGGGCTCAACAATACCTACGCGGTGGGTGTGCGAGCCGAAACGGCAGAAGAATACAACCTAAAGAGGATTTCCGACCTGGCTTCTGTGGCCCAGAACATGGTGTTCGGTGGGACCCACGAGTTCTTTAATCGAGCCGATGGCTATCCTGGGCTTGAAAATGTTTATGGGCTTAAGTTTAAAGACACCAAGGCTATGGACCATGCTCTTAAGTACACTGCCTTGGAAAGCAAACAAATTGATGCTGCTTCCATTTATAACACGGACAGTCAAGTAGTAAAATACAATGTTGTGGTCTTGGAGGACGACAAGAACCTTTATCCTCCCTACCACGGTGCTCCGGTGGTACGCCAAGATACACTAGAGAAGTACCCGGAGCTGAGGACCGCTCTCAACGCCTTGGGCGGTCAGATCAGCGATGAAGAAATGCGTCAGCTTAATTATCTGGTAGACGGAGAAAATAAGGATCTGGACGAGGTTGCCAGGGAATTTCTTAAGAGCAAAGGGATAATCTAAATTCGTATCTCCACGGCGCAGCCGGGGCCAAGGTTCGGAAGGGCTGCGCCGTACGCAGCTGCTTTTGCCGCTTACGGGCTGGTTGACAGCAGAGAGAGGCTGTGCTATAGTATACCTGTACCGCCAACAGCAGCGGTGTGCTTTGGGTGGCGGACGCCGATGAGGAAGGGTGTCCGAGCGGTTTAAGGAGCTGGTCTTGAAAACCAGTGACTCGTAAGAGCCGTGGGTTCGAATCCCACCCCTTCCGCCAGTTCACCCCTTGTAGTCTCCGTGTTGATCCCTTAAAATACGGAGAGGTGGCCGAGTAGGTCGAAGGCGGTCGCCTGCTAAGCGATTGTACAGGCAAAACCTGTACCCCG
>JAAYHG010000070.1 GCA_012735455.1 Bacillota bacterium | reverse complement strand
CGATATCCAGCAGAAGGCCGCCCAGGAAAAAGGCTTCGCCCCCTCCGGCCGGCAACAGTTGAGTATTCTGGCCCCAAACACCAAGCCCTGCACGCCAGGCTAAAGGGCGTTCCATGAGGGAACTGGTGTCCACGAAGATACGGTATGAGCTTCCCGGCACCTCTTGCTGGACAATGCTGGCCAGACGCTGTAGTTTTTCTCTCAAAACTCTATGGTAATCGGGACCGTAAGAACCTGCTGCCAGATACCCCGTCTGGGCAGCGACCTCTCGTGGCGATGGCACGGCATAAGGCAAGCCTGCCAGGAACACGCTGCGCGTCTCAGGCCACACCTGGCGTGGATCCGTTCGCCGGTTCACATCGGCAGATACGAAAGGCGTACCATTGTCTGCCGCCTCCTGTGCACTTAGATACTCCTTTACCTCAACCATAGGCGACGCAGTCGTTATACCCACAGGACCAAGGCCTAGTTCAAAGGCCACTTCCTTTAGGCGCTCCTTCAGCCCCATGGCCAGCCCCCTTCCAGCAGAAAACGAGCTCAGTTGAACTGCGCTCGTTATATACGGACCACACCTGCTCTCGTGCTAAAGACCGGGGTCACCTTAGCACAAAAAGTACAACAACATTCCTATTGATCATTATATACCGGCCTGCCACGAGAGACAACTCCGCAGCCAAACAAAAACCCGCCCGAAGGCGGGTATGCATTAGCCCTGGGGACCGGCTGCCAGAATGTTCTCCGGGACATGGCCGAACTTCGCCATGTTTTCCTGAAAACGTCTGGCCAAGTGCCAAGCCGTGCGCTCATAGGCTTCTTAATCTGCCCATGTGGACGCAGGCGTCAGCACGCTCTCAGGCACACCGGGGCAGCGGGCTGGTACCAGTACCTTGAAGATAGGATCTGGTGTAAAGGCCACATCCTTCAACCCCCCACCAATGGCCGCCCGAACCATAGCCCGCGTGTACTCCAGATTCATACGCTGGCCCACACCGTAGGCTCCGCCTGACCAGCCGGTGTTAATAAGAAAGACCTCCGCTCCGTGCTTGTCAATCCTTTGACCAAGAAGATCGGCGTAGACTGTCGGCGGTAGGGGCAAAAAAGGTGCCCCGAAGCAGGTGGAAAAGGTGGCCTGTGGCTCGGTGATGCCCCGCTCGGTGCCAGCCAACTTACTGGTATAACCAGAGATAAAGTGATACATGGCCTGTTCCCGGGTAAGCTTGGCAATCGGGGGAAGCACCCCAAAGGCATCAGCTGTAAGAAAGACCACTGTTTTAGGCTGCCCGCCGGTACCGGAAAGAACAGCCCCTGGGATATGCTCTAGAGGGTAGGCTGCACGCGTGTTTTCCGTTAGGCTGTCGTCATCATAGTCTGGTACACGCCCAGCGTCCAAGATAACATTCTCTAACACCGCACCGAAACGGATGGCGTCCCAGATCTGCGGTTCGCGCTCACGGGATAGCCTGATACACTTGGCATAACAGCCGCCTTCAAAGTTAAAGACACCTTGATCCGACCAGCCGTGTTCATCATCACCAATGAGGTAGCGTTCAGGATCGGCGGAGAGAGTAGTCTTTCCCGTCCCAGAAAGGCCAAAGAAGAGAGCTACATCGCCAGCGTCACCCTGATTAGCGCTGCAGTGCATGGGAAGGACACTGCGCTGAGGCAGTAGGTAGTTCATTACTGTGAAAATAGACTTCTTGATCTCTCCAGCGTAAGATGTGCCACCGATAAGTACCAAGCACCGCTCGAAATCAAGAACAATAAAGGCTTCCGAGTTGGTCCCATCCACTGCCGGTTCAGCCTTAAAACCAGGGGCAGCTATAACAGTGAACTCCGGTTTATGTTGCTCCAGTTCCGCGGCTGTAGGACGCCGGAACAGTTGTTGCGCAAACAGATTCTGCCAGGCAAATTCGTTCACAACCCTGATAGGCAGCCGGTAGAGTGGATCAGCTCCGACAAAACCATCAAAGACAAAGAGGTCCCGCTGCTGCAAGTAAGCCAACAAGCGCTGGTACAGGCGCTCAAACTTCTCTGGTGCGAAGGGGACATTGTTTCCCCACCAGATCTTGTCGTGTACAGTTGGATTGTCCACCACAAACTTATCGTTGGGAGAACGGCCAGTGTACTTGCCTGTAGCTACCCGCAGGGCCCCGCTAGCCGTAAGCTCTCCCTCGCCGCGGCGCACAGCAATCTCCACCAGCTGTGCGGGCGACAAATTACGCTGCACATTCCCAGGATAAGTAATTCCGTGCTGCTGCAACTGATGCCGCATCTCTTGCTCCATACTCTGCATGTAAACCGCTCCTCCATTTGTTTTGCTTTATATAGGCTTGCACCAAAGCGGTGTCAATAACCAAGCTAGGCTTCGCCAAGCAACCGCAAACTCCTTCACCTTTTCTAGACATTCACGGTTCGACTCCCAGTTCTGCTGCCAATGCTTTTTCATAGACTTCCAGATCACGCTTTGAAAACAGCACCATCCGTACTTCCGCCAGCATTCCTGGATTAAGAGTAAGAAACTCGCGCAGAGCGCGCAGGGCAACACTGGCCGCACGCCGGATAGGAAAACCATAAGCACCGGTACTCAGCGAAGGAAACGCTACAGATTTAATCCCTTTCTCCACTGCTAATGCAAGGCTGTTAGAATAGGCCTGGTAGAGAAGCTTGTCTTCATCATTATCGCCCCCACGCCAAACCGGACCGACGGCATGAATCACATAGCGTGCTGGAAGCTCACCCCCGGTGGTAATTACAGCATGCCCCGTGGGACAACCCCCCTGACGGGCACGGATGGCTAGACACTCTTGGTGGAGCCGAGGTCCTGCTGCCCGGTGAATGGCCCCGTCCACGCCACCCCCACCCAGGAGGCCGCTGGTGGCAGCGTTAACAATGGCTTCCGTTGTTTGCTGGGTGATATCACCCTGCACCAAGAAGACCCTCGTCCCGCCCCAAGTCACTTCACGCATCGCACTACCCCCCTTCTGCCAGCCAGACATTAGAAAATTTGTTTCGCTTCCTTAAACACAGCCGCAGCTACGGCTGGAGCAACACGAGAATCAAATGCTTCAGGCAGGCAATACTCAGGTGATAGTTCCTCAGCCACTATGTCGGCTAAGGCCCGCGCCGCAGCAAGCTTCATGCTCTCAGTTATCTGAGGGGCACGGGCATCTAAAGCTCCGCGAAAAATGCCTGGGAAAGCCAGAACGTTGTTGATCTGATTAGGAAAATCAGAACGTCCTGTCCCTACTACCACTGCCCCAGCCGCCCTAGCCTCATCTGGCCAGATCTCTGGCTCCGGATTAGCCAGGGCAAAAATAACTGGCTGCTTAGCCATAGTGCGGACCATGTTAGCCGAAAGTACTCCCGGAGCAGAAACACCGATGAAGACGTCCCGACCCTTTACCGCATCCTCAAGATCGCCCTTTACCTTTTCCTTGTTGGTGAAAGCAGCCATTTCTTCCTTTATAGAATTGTTATTGGGTCGCCCTGGATAGATGATACCTGCACGGTCACAGAGAATAATATCAGTTACTCCTACCTGGGATAGAAGGCGAGTAATGGCCACCCCCGCCGCTCCTGCACCGTTTATGGTGACAGTAACCTCAGTCAGATCCTTGTCCGCTACACGCAAGGCGTTCATAAGAGCGGCCAACACCACCACTGCTGTTCCGTGCTGGTCATCATGGAAGACAGGAATGTTAAGCTCCTTCTTCAGTCGCTCCTCTATGGCAAAACAACGCGGG
Source organism: Bacillota bacterium (assembly GCA_012735455.1). Classification (GTDB taxonomy): domain Bacteria; phylum Bacillota; class DTU030; order DUMP01; family DUMP01; genus JAAYHG01. The sequence continues at coordinate 144 of JAAYHG010000070.1, read as the reverse complement.
GCGCTGATGTCTTCCAGGTTCACACCACCAAAACCCGGAGCCAACAACTTGACTGTCTCGACAATAGCATCCACATCCTGGGTGGCCAAGCAAAGCGGAAAGGCGTCCACCCCTGCAAAGGCCTTAAAAAGCACAGCCTTCCCT
>JAAYHG010000069.1 GCA_012735455.1 Bacillota bacterium | reverse complement strand
TGTCGGGGCTGGCCACAGCAACGTCAAAATCGGTCCAGCCGCCCTGGATTTTTTCTGCAATGTCTTCAGCACCTACCATGTACGCGCCAGCGGCTTCGGCTTCCTTAGCCTTTTCGCCCTTGGCAAAAACAAGGACACGCACCTTTTTACCGGTGCCATGGGGCAGTACCACAGCACCGCGGACCTGCTGGTCGGCATGACGCGGGTCCACACCAAGGCGCATGGCTACCTCAACTGTTTCATCAAACTTAGCAGGCGGGAATTGTTTTAGGATATCGAACGCTTCCTCAGCCTCGTAAATCCGGCCGCGTTCAAACTTAGCGGCTGCCTCGCGGTAACGCTTACCTCTCTTCATTCTTGAAACCTCCTTGTGGTAATAACGGAGCGCTCCTTAAGGCTCCTCCCACGTAATAAGACTGCTTTCTACTTCGTAATCTCAATGCCCATGCTACGGGCGGTACCAGCCACCATGCGCATGGCTGCTTCCACGCTTGCGGCGTTAAGGTCCTGCATCTTAAGCTCGGCGATCTCGCGCACTTTGCTCTCGCTCACCTTGGCAACCTTCTTGCGGTTTGGTTCGCCTGAGCCACTTTCGATTCCGGCTGCCTTTTTCAGCAGCACCGCTGCTGGTGGGGTCTTACAAACAAAGGTAAAGGACCTGTCTTCGTAAATAGTGATCTCGGCTGGAATAATCATTCCAACCTGGTTGGCCGTACGAGCATTAAAGTCCTTGACAAAGGCCATAATGTTTACGCCGTGCTGGCCGAGGGCCGGGCCGACAGGTGGCGCCGGGGTGGCCTTACCGGCGGGTACTTGCAGCTTCACAACAGCCATAACCTTTTTCGCCATACTCGCACCTCCTATCCTTACAGCTTCTCCAGTTGCACGAAGTCTAGCTCGAGGGGTGTGTCGCGTCCAAAAAGGGAAATGTTAACCTTAGCCTTACCCTTCTCCGGGTCGACCTCTTGCACGGTACCCATGAAACTTTCAAAAGGTCCGCTGGTTACACGAACAGTCTGACCGCGTTCGAGTTCTACGCGGGGTTTTGCATCTTCAATTCCCATTTGTCGGAGGATGGCATGTGCCTCGTAATCACGTAGCGGTACAGGTTTTGACCCTGGTCCAACAAAACCAGTAACACCCGGTGTGTTGCGCACAACATACCAGGAGTCGTCGCTCATGATCATCTCCACCAGCACATAGCCAGGGAAGACCTTCTTTTTAGTTAGTTTCTTCTTACCATCCTTAATCTCGAGCTCGTCCTCCATAGGAACAAGCACGCGGAAAATCTTGTTCTGCATACCCATGGATTCCACGCGTTTCTCGAGATTGGTCTTCACCTTGTTCTCGTAGCCGGAGTACGTGTGAACCACGTACCACTTTTTTTCGTCTGCTTGGGAACTAACGGCCAAGGAACCCCCCACCCTCCGGAACCAGCTACTTAATCAGCAGGAGTAGTAGCTGGGAGATAGCTGAGTCCACCACCCAAATCAGGGCTGAGACAATGAGAACTGATACAATCACTACGCCAGTATACGAGACCACCTGCGGCCGGTTAGGCCAAATAACCTTACCCAGCTCCGCCCGAACCTCACGAAAGAAACGGGCCACTCTCTGGCCCCAGGCAGCCACTTTTTTGGTTACGGTTTCAGCCATAGTTTCACACCCTCCGGGGCGACCTAGCCCCTCTACTTGGTTTCTCTGTGTACTGTGTGGTGCTTGCAGCTAGGGCAAAATTTCTTGATTTCCAACCGGCCTGTTGTGGTCTTCTTGTTCTTAGTGGTAGTATAATTCCGCTGCTTGCAGTCAGTGCAAGCCAGGGTAATTGTCACGCGCATGCTTCACACCTCCCCAGGTACTCTTCGCCTTCTAGCCATTACTGTTTCAATCTATCACAAGTGCCCAGTCCTTGTCAACAAGCCAGAAGACCTGGGGAGGCTATGCTCCCCAGGCTTATTCGAAGATCTCCGAAACCACGCCCGCGCCCACGGTGCGACCGCCCTCGCGGATAGCAAAGCGCAGCCCGGTCTCAATGGCGATGGGGGTGATGAGCTCGATGTCCATGACGATGTTGTCGCCGGGCATCACCATCTCGACGCCCTCAGGCAACTTGATGTTGCCGGTAACGTCGGTGGTACGGAAGTAGAACTGGGGCCGGTAACCGTTGAAGAACGGGG
>JAAYHG010000068.1 GCA_012735455.1 Bacillota bacterium | reverse complement strand
CTGCTGCAGGTTGCGCGCATGCCCCCCGAGATTAAGGAGATTGTCGCCAGACAAAGCCTTACAGGAGCCACGTCTTTTTCTTACCAGGTGTACCCCAACCCATCTCTTCTTTTCCCTGAAGCCGAGCCACTGGCGGAGGGTGAGCTGTTTTTCACCAGGGTTGTCCGGGATATTGAGGTGGGCTTTACCACCCGGCTGGAGCCGGAGCCGGCCATTCCCCTCACCGGTTTCTATCAGGTGTGGCTGGTTTGTGCAGCTCCAGGTTTGTGGGAGCGCAGTTATCTCCTGCAGGAAGAAACCCAGTTTTCTACTCAAACAGGCCAGGCGCTGGAGATCAGCGGGACTTATTCCCTAGGTCTCACTGAGCGTTTAGCCTTTATCAAAGGGGTAGAGGATGAGATCGGGGTTAACCCCCGCGATGGCTACCAGCTCCTCCTGCGGCCTGAGATACACTTGACCAATGATCTTCCAGCAGATGCTACCCGCGACTTTAAACCCCAGTTTGGCTTTAGTGTCAAGACGTACGAACTCAAGCCTCTAGGTGAGCCCAAACAAGAACATAAGCAAAACCTTCTTACCGAGGTCTCGCGTCCAACTCATGTTTCCCTTTTCGGCTCTCTGGTATCTGTTAACACAGCCCGTTACATTTTTGGTGCCATTTTTGCTCTCTGTGGGAGCGGCCTGTTGGCTATTTTCGTACAGCACCTTAAGCGAGTGGCGAGTGAACGCAAGGCCTTTGAGGGCAGCTATATTAACCACCGCTACCGCAGCCGGATCATCCGTATTCATAGCATTGATGGCATGCCGGCCGACCGGCCTTTGATCTCTATGAGCAGTTTTGCGGAACTCTTGCGCATTGCTGACGAGCGTGAGAAGCCTATAGTTCTTATCCAGTCGAAAGACAACCTTTTTATTCGCTATACCTACTATGTCTTGGACGAAGACAACCTTTATATCTATTCCACTTCAGAACCCCTGGCCCGTTCTGCTCTGGCCGGTGGTGTGACATGAGTGCTCTTGCCCTTCTTGCCCGTTTTTGGCCTTGGCGGCACCAGTCAGGTGACGGTGTTGCTGCGGCCATTGGCATCTATCGTTTTGCGTCCTGGTTTCTCACCTCCAGCTTTTACCTATTTGGCCCGCCGCCTGCCCCTATTGTCTTTAAACTGGGCGTTGTCCTCAGCCTCTTTTTAGCTGGACTGTTGGCCCATGTCCTATACCTGAGGGTAGATGGCAAAGACGGTATCACCAAGATCTTGGCAGCTGTAGAGACCTTGGGCATAGTGATCCTGCTGCTGCCCACCGGGGGTAGGAACAGTCCCTTTATCTGGTACGCCATAAATCCAATCCTGGTGGCGGCAGTAGAACTGCCCCTGCCCTGGTGTTGGACCATTGTCCTGGAACTCTTTGCTGCTACGGCGGGGCTTACGCTTCTACGCGGCGGCAATCCGGCAACTCTTTTCCAGGATGGGCATCTTTATCTGCTAATGATTTTTCTTCTCCTCACCCTGGGTGTACAGCTTCTGGCCCGGCTGGTCCAAAAAGCGTACCAACAGGCGCGGGAGTTAGAGATGCAGCGCGCTGAGCTGGAGCATTCTTGGAATCTTCTCTCCACCCTCTATCGCTTGGTGGAGGTTGTCTCAGGGCGTGAGGGTGTAGATGAGGTGTTGCAACTTCTGGCCAGTTACAGCCTGGATCTCACTGGCGCGCACAAGGTCATCATTTGGTTAGGCGACGCTGGAGACGAAGCTGGGGAACACTGGGCCGTGGCAGGTGCCCTGGACCTCTATCCCGAAAAAGAGTGGAAAGCAGACCTTCGCCGCCTTTGGCATGAACTGGAGCGAAACCGTACGCTACAAGAAGGTAGCATCCCTGTCGGGGCTAGCCAATCGGCCCGGGCTGTGTACCTGCCGGTACGTTCTGCAACCAAGTGTCATGGTGTTTTTTGTGCCGTCTACGAACCTGGAGCTGATGCTGTTGGGGTTAACCAGTACACCACCAAGTTTTTCGCCGATTTCACAGCCGTAGCCGTTGAACGTGCGCGCCTGGAGGAGTTGAATGGGCAATTGCTCTTGGCCGAAGAGCAGAACCGTATCGCCGGTGAGATCCACGACGGGGTAGCGCAGTACCTCTTCAGTATTGCCTGCGGCTGTCACAGCCTGCGCGAAAAGTGGCAGAGCATGGATACTGCAGCCGTGGAAGAGCAGTTGGTTTTTCTCGCTCGGACCGCCAGCCGTGCTGCCCAGGAGCTGCGGGCCTCTATTTACCGCCTTAGCCCGCGCAAGCAGGGGAGAGAGGTGTTTGTGGAAAGGGTCAAAACCTTCTTGAACGAACTGGCTGTTTTGAATGGCATTACCACCCACCTGGACGTGGAAGGGTCAGAGGAGGTCTTGAGTCCAGCTTTGCGCAAGGCTTTTTACCGGATCATCCAGGAAGCCTGCAGTAATTCTGTCCGCCATGGTGCCTGCCGCTCCGTGCACGTGCGGCTGTGTTTGGCCCCGGCGCGCTCCATCCTGGAGGTGCAGGATGACGGGCGAGGTTGGCGCCCAGAGCTTGCAGCAAAGCCTGGAGGCTGCGGTCTAGGACTAAGAAACATGCAGCACCTGGCGTCCTGTTTTGACGGAGAATTAGAGATAGAGAGTGTCCTCGGTCGGGGTACCGTCGTCCGCTGTACGGTCCCCAGGGCTGGGGGAGCCAGGGGTACGGTAAAGGAGGCACTTGCCGTTGAGACTCTTCGTTATAGATGATCATCCCCTTGTGCAACAAGGCGTGGAAGCCATTATCGGAACGCAGGAAGATATGGAAGTGGTGGGCATGGCAG
>JAAYHG010000067.1 GCA_012735455.1 Bacillota bacterium | reverse complement strand
GCATGGCGAAAGTAACGGCACTTCATCGTGAACAGCCTCGGCGTCGTGGTTTCTTGACAATAATAGTCATCTTATTAGTTCTGGTTTTTATCAGTGCTCTTGGCCTGCTGCTACTAGATTTCATCGGTATTGTCCCGATTTCTTCTTTACTGGATGCCGTTCCTTGGTCCAATTCTGTAAAGGAGGATGATAATGTAGACACAGACCAGGTGACTGCCAGGCTGGAGGCGGAGAAGGCAGTTTTGGTCCAGCAACGGAACAAGCTAGCGGATGACCTCGCTGCGAAAGAGACTGAACTTGCAACACTGCAATCCGAAGTAGAACGTCTCCAGCAGGAACTGCAGATCGAGGCAGGAAAAAGTGCTGCTAAAGAAAGCGTGGCTGCCATCTATGCCAATATGCCAGCGAAAGATGCAGCCCGCATCCTGAGCGAGCTTGACGACGATGAAGTGGTGCCAATCCTCAGCCGCCTTAAGAAGGAGCAGGCAGCTGCTATCCTGGCAGCCATGGAGAGTGGGCGGGCGGCTAAATTAACTCTGGCCTTGAGCAACTGAATCCCAGGATGCTCGGTTATAGGCCCTGAAAGGAGGTGATGAAAGTGAATTTTGGTGTTCTGGCTCCATGTGCGGGTGGCAGCCCAATCCCTTCAAGTTCTGGTCAAAGCAGCGGTTGCGGGAAACTAGAAGACACCTTTGCTGCCCTGTTAATAGCTCTCTTAACTCCAGGGCAGCTCCTGTCAGACATGGCTGGTCACGATGCGCCATCTTTGCCTGGTGATGGTGGTCAAGCCCCTGCAGCAGGGGTGGCTCCAGCGCTTGGTTGGCTGCATCGGGTTGAAGTTCCGACAGATGCTACAGCCAGCTTACCTTTAGCACCCGCGACTGCAGATGTTGAAGGATCACCAATTGCATCTACTACGCTTCCTAATTCCCGTGCTGAGCCAACAGGGGAGGTAGAGATAGTGGTTGGCATTGCTCGCGAGGAAGGGGCAGAGGTGCCGCTGGGCGAACAAGACGCAATTCTCAGCAGGTTGAGTTCTGGGGAAACTGAGCTGGTGTCTAATGCAGTGCCTATAGACCTGCCCGCAAGAGAGGCAGGAAAAAAAGGGGAACAGTCCCCTGTAGCCACTGTCCAGGCTGAACTGCCGCCAGAGACAGGCCAAGCCGACGCCTCACAATCAGGCGTCGTGACCCTCCCCTGGCGAGACCTCTTGTCCAATGAGGCGATAACCCCGGTGGTACGAGAGTCAGAGGGAGCTGCTGCAGGAGAAAGTGCCCGACAAGAAGAGGTGTTGTTTACTTTCTTATCGTCAGACATGTCTCCAGGAATGTCTGGTGGTAGGCAGGAGCCGGTACCGGTGGAAAAAGCTCCGGAAATGTTTCGGGATGTCCTGATACGGGCAGCCTGGCGGGAGGTAGGAGGCCGGCGAGAGGTGACCTTTGAGCTGCAGCCTGAGCGGTTGGGCCGTGTGCATCTTACAGTACTGCACCAGGCGGGAAAGGTGAGTGCCCATATTGAGGTGGACAATTACCTAGCCCGGGATGCACTGCAGGCAGGACTCCTGGAGCTAAGGCAGGACCTTATAACTCAAGGTATAAGAGTGGGCGAGCTGAATGTCTCTTTGGGACAGCAGGCGGCAGGCGAAGGCGGCTGGACCTGGGCTGGCGGTGGGGAAGAGAGGCAACTGGCCCAGCGCGGCAGCGCACGCTTGGTTGCTGCGGAGGAGCGAAGGGATCCTATTGCGGTGCGTTGCCAGGGAGGGCTTGATCTTATGGTATAGGGGGGGAGAATGTTGCAGGTAAATTCGGTGACATCATCTGATTCAACCGTTACTTACGGACAGAAAACCCTAGGTCAGGACGACTTCTTGCGACTCCTGGTTACCCAGTTGAAGTTACAGGATCCGTTGAAGCCACTGGAAGAAAAAGAGTTTATCGCCCAGCTAGCGCAATTCTCTGCTCTGGATGGGATCAACAGACTAACCGACGAAGTTAGGAGCCTGGCTGTATTAGCGGAAAGTCAAATGTGGCAAAATGCAGGCCGCGAGGCTGTGGACCTCATCGGCAAACAGGTGACTATTACTACGCCTGCGGAGGAAGTGGCTGGTGTGGTAACAGGAGTGCGCTGGTTTGCGGGTCAGCCATGGGTTATTGTAGGGGATGTGGCCTACGAACTGGGGCAGATCCACGAGGGGTCCCTGCCAACTGAGGAAGGAGAGACAGAAGACAACAATGTCAGATAAGGTCTTTTTGCCGCCACCGGTGTTAGGTCCACTGGTATCACCGGGGCAAGGACGATCTGGACTCAGACAGCCCCGGCAGGAAGGAAGTTTTGCATCGCACCTAAACGCGGCGCGCCAGTTGCAGTTTTCCCGCCATGCTGAAGAGCGGCTGGCTCAGCGGGGCATCAGCATGAGTGGTGAGACCTGGCAAAGGCTGGCAGACGCCGTGGCCAGAGAGGATGCTAAAGGCGGACGGGATTCCTTGGTGCTGTTGGACAAGCTGGCCTTGGTAGTAAATATTCCCAACCGGACTGTGATTACAGCCGTGGATGGCGAAAGCATGAAAGAGAAGGTTTTTACCAATATCGACAGTGCGGTGATTGCTTAGGGCCGGACCTTTGCGGGGGCCCTGCGCTGCGGAGTGACGGAAGCAGTGCCGAACAGCGAAGGGAGGAAATAGTTATGATGCGTTCTATGTACGCAGCCGTTTCTGGGTTGCGCAATCATCAGACGCGTATGGATGTCATCGGTAACAATATCGCTAACGTAAATACTGTTGGCTTCAAGAAAAGCCGGGTTACCTTCCAGGATGCTTTTAGCCAGATCCTGCGTGGCGCCAGCCGACCGCAGCAAGGCCGTGGCGGCACCAACCCTATGCAGGTAGGTTTGGGAATGGTATTGGGTACAGTAGACACCATCCATACCAAGGGTAATAGTCAAAGCACGGGCAACATGACAGACCTGGCCATTGATGGTGAGGGTTACTTTATGGTAAACAGCGGTACTGGTTCCTTGTACTACACCCGGGCAGGAGCATTTCGCTTTGATAGTGAGGGGAACTTTGTTAATCCTTCTGGCCTTAGGGTGCAAGGTTGGTACCTGGATGAACAGGGCAACCGCCTGAGTGGACCGGGTGGCAGTCTTGATCCCACAGCTGCCCCTTCAGACCTGTCGGTGCGAGGAAACCTCACCAAGAGCCCACCCAAAGCCACATCAAGCGTATGTTTTACTGGTAACCTGCACGCAGACGCGGCAGCTGGAGACTCTTTTACCCGCAACTTTACCGTCTATGACAAGCTAGGAAATCCTTACTCTGTTACTTTTGAGTTCACGAAGTCTACTACCCAGGTCAATCAGTGGGAGTGGCGTGCGTTACCGGCTAGCCAGACGGGGACGGCAACAGGTACCTTGGAATTCGATGCAGACGGAAACCTGGTTTCCGGTGGTAGCGCCACCTTGAATTTTGACCCAGGTACCTCAGCCGATGCTGTATGCACCCAGACCATAGACTTTACCGGAATCACCCAGTACAGCGACCCAAAGGGTGAATCCAGTATGGCAGTTGTCCAAGATGGTTACAGCTTCGGTGATCTTGAGGAGTTGACGGTGGATGCCAGTGGGGTTGTGTCGGGGAGCTACTCTAACGGTGTTAGTCGCCCACTCTTCCAAGTGGCTCTAGCGCCCTTTTCCAATCCGGCAGGCCTTCTGGGCAAAGGGGGTTCCCTCTATGCTGTTTCCAACAACTCTGGGGAACCACAGATAGAGGTCCCTGGTAAGGGCAAAGCGGGGGCAATCTCACCCAGTTCCCTGGAGATGTCCAACGTAGATCTTTCCGAGGAGTTTACCGACATGATCGTTACCCAGCGCGGTTTCCAGGCGAACTCCCGCGTTATAACCGTGTCCGATGAGCTATTACAGGAGCTGGTTAATCTCAAGCGGTAAGCCAGTGGCTGAAAGGTGATGGGAGGCCTTCCCACGGCCTCCCGCACCGGCGGAGGTGTTGAGATGGATATTGGGACGATAATCGGGATTGTATCAGGGGTGGGGCTTATCGTCATTGCACTTAGTAACACGGGAAGTCTCTCCACCTACTGGGACCCTGCCTCCCTTATGATCACTATAGGGGGCACCATGGCAGGGACACTGATCAACTATCCCATCGACCAGATTGTTGGGGTACTGAAAGTAGTCCGCAACGTCTTTCAACGTCGCCTGCCATTGCCGGAGGCCATGATTGAACGGTTAGTATATTTTACAGAGAAAGCCCGGCGAGAGGGGATTCTCGCTTTGGAAGACGAGGTGGAGGCCTTAGATGACGATTTTCTAAAAAAAGGTTTGCAGCTGGTGGTGGATGGTAGTGATCCCGAACTGGTGCGTAATATCTTGGAGACAGAACTGGCCTTTATCGAAGAGCGCCACAAAGGTGGCCAAGGGATATTCATTACCATGGGTACTCTGGCTCCTGCTTTCGGTATGATCGGGACTTTGATTGGTCTTATCAGCATGCTCAAGCACCTGGACAACCCCTCAATAATTGGGCCTAGTATGGCAGTGGCCTTAATCACTACCTTTTACGGTGCCCTGTTTGCGAAT
>JAAYHG010000066.1 GCA_012735455.1 Bacillota bacterium | reverse complement strand
CGCGCAAAAGTTTAAGGTCGGCCGCCAGGTTGCCTGTCAGTTTTTGGGGCTTCTCCTGCATGACCTTATCCTCTTGACGTTTGTTCCTCAGTTCTGCAGCTGGAACCGGTTTTCTAAACTCGCCTTCCATGCGGCTCTCATCTCCTTAACCGCGGTACTCTGCTGCATTCATTCCCCCCTCAACCCTACCTCTATTCCGGCCTTGCCCCCAAAAGGGGAAGGGACTCTTCCCCTTATATAAGGAGGACTGGGTTGGAGATGGGAGTGGGCGCAACCTATTTGGCCATTGACCAGATCAGGTGAATTCTAGCTGTGTTTACCCATCCAAAAGCGACTGGTCAGGATAGAGGTGTAGGGTATATAATACTCTACAGTCGAAGCAAGCCAAATAAAGGAGGTTAGCCATTGTTTCAGCGCGGCTTCAAGTGGCCTGTTGTCCTTTGGGCGGCGGGTTCCCACTTTACCATGGATATTTACATGAACCTTATTCCACCGCTCCTGCCTCTCCTGGCCAAGTTGCAGGGCTTCTCCTTGGCCCAAACCGGCTTGGTACTCTCTGTGCACTCCATCACCGCTTCGTTCCTACAGCCCTTTGCCGGGATGGTTATGGATAAATGGGGACGCCCTTGGCTCCTGGCAGCCAGCCTTGCTTTCAGTGCCATAACAGTGGGGCTCATTGGTCTTTTCCCTACATATACCATGCTCTTGCTACTCTTTGGGCTCGCGGGCTTGGGTTCTTCCCTGCTTCACCCCCTAGGTTCTGTGACCTCGGTGCGCGCAGCTGGTTCCCAACCAGGATTAGCTGTTTCGATTTTTTCCACCGGTGGGAACCTGGGTTTTGCTTTAGGTCCCGCCCTGGCCGTGCCCCTGGTTTCCCGCTGGGGCCTTAAGGTGCTCTTTTATCTCGTCCCCTTTGGGCTCATGTATGCCATTGCCCTCTTTGCCGTAAGGCAGAGTCTGGTCTTTTCCCCGGTAGAGCAAAAAGCCGTGGTAGTTGAGAAGCCTAGCCCTGTATCTAAGCTGGCCTTGGGTGGGCTGCTTCTCCTAAATATTGTCTCCTGGTTACGGGCATGGGCCCAGTTTGTTGTTACGGCCTATGTCCCGTACCACTTCATTAACCAGGGTTACGATGTCACCGTAACCGGCCCCTTTATGACCCTATACCTGATCGCTGGAACTATGGGTACCTTTGCAGCAGGCTTTCTTTCCGATCGCTTTGGACGTCGCGCCCTCATCTGCGGGTCTTTAGCCATCTCCTTGGGCAGCATTTGGCTGACACTCAATGGGGCAGGTAGCTGGGCTTGGGTGGGGGTTGCCTTCCTAGGGGCGGCCATGCACGCCATGGTGCCGGTGGCTATTGTTATTGCTCAGGAACTGGTGCCCCAGCACGCTGGTATGGCCGCCGGTATGATGCTGGGATTGGCCTATGGCTTGGGCGGTCTCTGCACGCCTCTTATTGGCATGGTGGCAGACAACTTCGGTCTTACCACGGCCTTAAACACCTTGTACCCTATAATGAGTGCCTCCTTCCTGCTTTCCCTACTGTTGCCCTTTAAGGCCCTGGCCCAGCGCCAGGTGGCTACTTCTCAGCCAGAGCCGCAGGAATCCCATTAACTCAGGATAAAGGAAAGAGCCAGCAGGAGTCCGGTAAGCCCGTGTACGATGATGGTTGCTGCGGAAGCGGCAGTAAGCCTTCTTGGCTCGCCTAGACCGAGTTGAACCTGCCTTACCGCCCACAAGGCCAGTGGAAGGGTTAGGCAGCCGCTGAGCGAAACGAACGGACAGGCGCTGAGCGCCACTGCTGTTAGGATAGACAAGTAGGCCGAGAGAAAAAAGACGAATGTGCCCGGCAGAGCGTGCCTGGGGCCCAAGCGGACCACCAGGTTCCTTTTGCCGGCTTCTTTGTCCTCGGCATGGTCGGCAAACTCGTTAACCAGGAGCACGTTGGCAATGAGAAAACCCAGCGGCAGGCTGGCCAGGAGTGCCGCCTGTGAGAAGGTTCCGCCCTGTACTGCATAGGAGCCCAGGATGGCAAGAGGCCCGAAAACCAGGCCGATGGTCGCTTCACCCAGTCCGCGGTAAGAGAGTCTTACCGGCGGGGCGGTGTAGCAGTAACCTGCTACTAGGCCCAGAAGCCCCAGCAGGGTCACCAGCACCCCGCGTTTTAGCCCGAAGTAGAGGGCGATGAGCATTGCTAGAGCGAAATGACCCCATATGAGTAAGGTGTAATCCATGGGCCCAAGCACACCCTTTTGTAGTAAACCGCTACCGCCGCTAAAGGGTTTCACCGGGCGTGCCGGATCAGCTCCACTCAGGTAGTCAAAGTAATCGTTGGCTGCATTGGCACCGAAGTGAAGGGCCACTACGCCCAGGAGATTTAACAAAAAGTAGCGACCGTTCAGGGGAAGGCCATGCCCAAAGGCCATGGCTGTTCCTACCAGAACAGGGAGTACGGAAGCGGTTACGAAAGGGCCGCGTACGGCGCTAAAGTAAATCCGTGCGGACCACTTTGTCTTCAAGTGTCAAGAACTCCTTTCATGGCCTTGGCTCTGGTCCCCATACCCCGACCTGTGTTCTAGTGGAGCTGCCTCTCAATGTCAAGAGCAGGACGGGTTTGGTAAGCCTTTGGGTTAGTCATGATGCGCTCAAACAGCTCTAGCCGCTGCGGCTCTGACGCGAGGCGGCGAAAAAACCTTCTCTTAGTGCCGCTTAAGATGGCCAGCATCAGGGAGCGGCTGAGCTCGGTCCTAAACTCCTGGCCGCAGGCGCGGTTGTACAGGCCTTGGGCTGAGGAAGGGCCTGCTCCTCTCTCCCCCAGGGCAGCTACTAGCGTCTCAGCGGCCAGCTGGCCGCTGCGCAGGGCGAAGAAAATACCCTCGCCGGAAAAAGGATCGGCGAAACCGGCTGCATCCCCGGCCAGGATTACCTGGCCGCGGCCGGTGCGCCAGGTGAGGCCACCGGCCGGCAGGAACGCCCCGCGTACCTTCAGCTTGTAAGGTCCTACGCCCCACCTGAGCTGCAGTTGGCGCGCAAAGCCGCCAAAGAGCGGAACAAGGTTTTTACCGGTCTTGGCCCAGGTGCCTATGCCCAAGTTAACTTTTTCTCGATAGGGAAACGCCCAACCAAAAGAGTAGGGTAGTGGCAGACAATAAAACTGGATGGCGCAGCCGCCCGAAAACAGTTCTTCGATACGGGAGGAAGGGAGCGGCAGCTCGGCGGCGACAGCCAGCCCCAAGCGCCAGGGGGAGGGTCGCCCAGAAAAGAGCGAACGTGCTACCTTGCTGAACACGCCATCGGCCCCGATCACCCCCCGGGCTGTGATGCTGCCAGAGTGGGTACGAATGTTAATATGACCCTCTTTTTCCTCTCCTATGCCTGTGCAGGCTGTTGCTGGCCGAAACTCGGCCCCGGCGCGACAGGCTTCTTCCACCATAAAGGCATCCAGGCGCGCCCGGTCGGTAGTGAACCCTAAAAAGGCTGCTTCACGGGCCAAACAGGTCTCCCCATCGGGGCCTACAAGCTGGACCACACTGATCCGTCGCTCGCCTACCTGTGGGGCCAGTGGTAGTCCCAAGGCCTGCAAACTCTTGGCGGAAAGAAGGCCACCACAGATCTTGGGGCGCGGGAAGTCCTTTTTGTCCAGGAGCAACACCTTCGCCCCCCGCAGCGCGGCACAGCGAGCCGCCTGACTGCCGGCCGGGCCCGCTCCCACCACCACCAGATCCCACTCAGGGGACATGTATTTCACCTGCCTCTAATTTCTGCCACAGCAGCCGGGAGACTAGATTTGCTGCCCGGGGCACCGCTTTGGCCACGGCGGGGGAAAGATCGAGCCCCCAGTCGATCCGCTCGGGTTCCACCCCCACAGCCCAGCCTGCCTGGACCTGATAGTCCTGCAGGAGGTGGTAAAAGGAGATGTCGTGCAAGGAGGCGAAGGGCTCTACCGGGCGCAGGTTCGTGAGGGGAAGGAGATAGATACTCCCCGGGGGGCCATGGCCTGAGAAGGCATCCACCACGATGACTCCGTGTCCTTCTTTAAGCGGAGTGGCCAGAGCCAGTGGGTCCACCCCTGCTTCCAGGAGCTCTACGCCTGGAGGGAGCATCCTGGTGGCCAGGGTCTGAATCACCCTTACCCCCACGCCCTCGTCACCCAGAAGTATGTTGCCGACTCCAGCCACCGTCCACTTCACCGGACCTAGATCCTCCCTGTAATGATAGACTTTAGGCGCCTTTGACCACCGGTGAGGGCCAGGT
>JAAYHG010000065.1 GCA_012735455.1 Bacillota bacterium | reverse complement strand
GGCAAGCTCTGGCGCGGCACTACCGGGACGGCGGGCGAGATCGGGCCTTTGCTGTTGGTCGGGCGCGGCCTGACCTCTACTTGGGGTCAGCGCGGGTCGCTGGAGGCACTCTGTTCAGGACCAGCCCTGATGCAAACTTACGATCTCCTGAAACAGGGGTTACCTCTTCGGGGCAGGGTAAACAGTGAGCTCTCAGCGCACCATTTGGCGCAGGCTGCAGCAGAGGGAGACCCTCTGGCCCGTAGAGTGATAGTGCGCGGCGGTCGTTACTTGGGAAGAGCGGTGGCGGCTTATGTTAATATCATAAACCCTGAGCTGATCATTGTGGGTGGAGGAGTTACAGCCTTAGGAGAGCTGTTTTGGAGCGGCTTGGAGCGCGGCTACCGTGAGGGGGTGCTTCCTCAACCTGCTGCTGCCTGCAACGTTGTTCCAGCAGCCCTTGGATCCAACGCTGGTTTGATTGGTGCGGGCGCCATGGTCTTTCGTCATAGAGCTGCGGAGCGGTTTTGGCTGTAGGAGGGACAGAAAAAAGAGAAACCCCTCTTGCGGCGGATATTGGAGCACAAAGCTATTTGGGCTGATAGTCCGTAGCGATACCGGGGAAGGGCATATGGCCAGCTTTTTCCAAAGCAGCCAGGAATTCGGGGTACAAATCGGGAATTACTATGAGATGGCGCGGAGTTAAGTTACCCTGCAGGTAAGGGACAAAACGGGGGTCAGCGGCGATTTCCGCTGCTTGCTCCGGTGTACGACAGGTGAGAAGAAGCGGTTGCTCGAGATACATGGCACCGCAGCGATCGCTCCATTCCCTTAAGGAGTAGATGACATTGTCTGGAAGGGGAGCGCGGGAGTGAGCCCCAAGAAAGGGCAGCAGAATGCTGACATCTTCGCCGTTCTTAAAGGCCCGATAGACACTTTCGCGGGTAAGCCGCAGCACCACCATTTGGTCATTCTTGACTAGATCTGTGAAAGTGTCTAGAAACCAGCGTAGAGCGGGGTTGAGTTCCCGCGGGACTAGGATTTCATAATTAGGTTGAACGAGGAAAGTATTTTCTTCTGTTATATCGGGCACTGTCCCGTGGTAAAGGTGACGGCCGGTCCGAGTGAGGCGGATAAGAAAACTGTCGTTGTCAGTACCAGAGGAAGTAGTTTCAAGAAAGTCAAAGACCGCCATAAACAGGAGAGCCTTATCCAGCTCATGCTTTACTTGATACCAAGGGTCAGCAGCGTAGCGCTGCAATTTAGCAGCGAGTCTGTTACACTCCAGCCATTTGCTTTCCGGCAGGCTACCGAGCAGGGTTAAGAGCCTGTTGCCGAGGCTTGGAAATGGGTCAGCCAGGCCCTTCTTCATATAGTCAGAGATGTCTTTGAGTTGTCCGTCAAGGCTCTTGGTCATCCAAGTGGTGGCCTCTGGCGTACAATTCAGGTACAGGTCGCCTTGATCCGACTCCCAGACTCCCATGAGATTATGGCTTCTACAAAAGCCCAGATAAACTCCAAGCCGGATTGGGTAGCCGTTTGTCGTTGCGGGCGGGAGCTTTTCCGGAGGGTTAAAGTAGGCGACGACGCGTTGTTGCTCCCGACGAAAAATGAGGCCGCTGGTCCTGGCTATTCTGAGGGGCTGGCGTTTTACCCAGCCCAGTAGAAGGTGTAGGTCAGACAAAAGCGTTAGTGCGCTTCTTCCGGTGCCTGGTTCCAGCGGGCGGGTGG
The DNA here is from genome assembly GCA_012735455.1 of Bacillota bacterium. Lineage (GTDB taxonomy): Bacteria > Bacillota > DTU030 > DUMP01 > DUMP01 > JAAYHG01. The sequence continues at coordinate 3,450 of JAAYHG010000065.1, read as the reverse complement.
GTATATCCACTCCGAGCTCATTGGCTGTAAGAGCGAGCACTGCTTCCCGGACTTCATCAGGTACGATGTAAGTATTGCGGTACCAGGCGTCGAGCCCTGTAAAGATTAATCCGCGATTGATGAGCTCGGCGATGACTCTGCCGCCGTTGGTGCCCTTCCTCTCTAGCAGCTCATTGATCTTACGATGGCAGTATTCCGGGATAGGAGCAGCCTCGCCCTTGCCACCCATAACTGCGACCTTAAGGCCCAAGAGGTCTTGTTGTGGTAGTCTGGCAATGTAAGCACGCAGGTGGGCTGGGTCTTGGAGCCTCCGGCTGATCTCTTGTTGCAGTTCGTTGAGCGGCTGCAGCGGGGAGAGATTTAGTCCGTGTTCCATGCCTAATATGATCAAGGCTTTATGATCTTTTTTACGGGCAATGACCTCACTCAGCCGCATGCTCAATCCACCCCGCCTTTGGCACGCTCAATAATCTCGCTGGCATCCAGGATGCTGTAGCGGTAGCCCTGTTCCGTAAGAAACAACTGTCGCTTTGCCGCATACTCTTGGTCTTTGGTATCCCGTGTTACCAGGGTGTAGAAATGGGCCTGATTGCAGCCGCTCTTGGGTCTCAAGATGCGGCCTAAGCGCTGGGCCTCCTCCTGGCGGGAACCAAAGGTCCCAGAAACCTGGATAGCTACGTTGGCGTCTGGGAGGTCAATGGAGAAATTGGCTACCCTTGAGACCACCAGCACCCGCTGCTTCCCAGCGCGAAAAGCTGCGTAGAGCTCGTCGCGCTCGTCGTTCTTGGTTTTTCCTGTTATAAGTGGAGCGCCCAGGGAATGGGCCAGGACAGTCAATTGTTCCAGGTATTGGCCGATCACCAGGACCTGATCTTCCCGATGTAGCTCAAGGAGTCTGTGTACCAGCGGCAGCTTGTTCGGATTTTCGGCGGCGATGCGGTACTTTATGCGTTGATCAGCAGCGAGGGCGTACTCCTGGCGCCGCTCCGGCGGAAGGGAGACACGAATCTCGGTGCAGTTGGCGGTGGCAATCCAGCCCTGTTTCTCGAGTACCTTCCAGGGCACGTCGTAGCGCTTTGGACCTACCAGGGTAAAAACGTCTTCCTCGCGTCCGTCTTCTCGTACCAGGGTGGCTGTAAGCCCTAAGCGACGGCGCGCCTGCAGATCGGCCGTCACCCGAAAAACCGGTGCGGGTAAAAGGTGTACCTCGTCGTAAATAATAAGACCCCAGTCCTGGGCGTTAAAAAGGGCAAAGTGAGGAAAGTCATCCACTTTGCTGCGCCGCCAGGTTAGCATCTGGTAGGTGGCGATGGTTACCGGGCGAATGTCCCTTAGGTTACCGCTGTACTCGCCCACATCATCTGGCGTGAGGTTGGTCTTATCCAGGATCTCAGCGCGCCATTGGCGAGCAGCGGTGGTACTGGTGACAATTATCAGGGTTTGGCACTGGGCACGGGCCATGGCCGCGAGCCCAACAATGGTTTTGCCGGCACCGCAGGGGAGCGCTATCACGCCACTGCCGCCGTGCTCGGAGCCACCGGCCCAGAATGTGGCGGCAGCTTCCTCCTGGTAACTCCGCAGCACGAAGGGAGCACCGCTTAAGGTTGTAGTTCTGAGTTCCAGCTTGAGGGGAGTACCTGGAGTATAACCAGCCAGATCCTCTACAGGCCAGCCCAGCTTCATTAGCGCCTGTTTTAGATAGCCACGGTGACCGGGGGCAACACGCAGGCGGTTTGGCCCTGTCCACCCGCTAACATGTTTGGCCAGTCCTTTGCTGTTTGCGATTTCAGTGATAAGGAGGGCGTCGTCGGAAATGAGAATGAGATCATCCCCCTGTCGCACCAAGCGCAGTTTCCCGTAGCGCGCCAGGTAGTCATCTATGTCTCGTAAGATGTTGTCCGGCACCGGATAGCGTGAGTAGGTGCTAAGTCCTGTCTTTATCTCGTTGGCACTAAGCCCGCTGGCAGCAGCGTTCCACAAGGAAAGGGGGGAAATACGGTAGGTGTGAACGTACTCAGGGCTCTTAATGAGTTCGGCAAAGCGTGCCAGGATATCCCGTGCTTCTTCGTAATGAGGGCCCCCTACCTCCAAGAGGATGCTCCCGTCGCGCTGAACAATGACGGGATTGTTGTTCGGTGGCATGGGAACTCACCCTTTTCCAAGGACTTCACCCTTCATTATAACTCCGTTAGCAGAAAAGCAAAACTTGCTCCTTCACCACTTGTCTCAGCGCTGTATCGTGCTAGTATGGCGGGGAGAAGATGGTAAGAGGTGATGGTGCCATGGTAAAATCACCTGATGTAATCGTTGTGGGAGCCGGTCCGGCTGGAGCCACTGTTGCCCGAGAACTGGCTGCTGGGGGATTGGCCGTTTTACTACTAGATAAGAACCCTTCCCCGCGCACTAAACTTTGTGCCGGGGGTTTGACTTATCGTGCTGTGCAGGAGATGGGTATTCTACTGCCAGAAAGCCTGATTCGTGAACGCTGCTCTACTTTTCGTGCCGTCTTGGGGAGTAGGGTGCAGGAGATAACCTTGTCCGAGCCTTTTGTTTTTACCGTTGACCGCCGCGAGTTCGATGCCTGGCTTCTCGAAGCCGCTCAGGAAAAGGGAGTAGTGGTACGCGAAGGGGAAGAGGTACTGCGCGTTGAGCTGGGCACTGCCGGACCCAGATTAGTGACTACCCGGGGTAGCTACAATCCCTCCTTAGTGATTGGGGCTGATGGGGTCCTCAGCCGGGTAGCGGCGGCGTTAGGTCAGAAAAGCCGCCTTCCGGCTGCCCCTTCTATTTGTGCGGAGATCTCCTTGCCTGAGGGAAAGAATGGTTCCAGTTGGTGTGGTACCACCGAGACACACTGGGGCTATTTTCGCTGGGGTTACGGCTGGGTTTTCCCTAAGGGCGATCGCCTTTCGGTGGGACTCGCATGTTGGGACGGGGAAAAAGTTGATCTCAAGGCCCTCTGGCCTGAGTTTATTCACGGTCTTGGTCTTCCCGTGTCGGCTGTCTCTGGACACCTGATTCCCGTTGGTGGTGGGCGACAGGTGCGGGTAGAGGACGGGGTCATCCTGCTTGGCGATGCTGCAGGCTATGCCGATCCCCGTACAGGAGAGGGAATTCTCTATGCTTTTTGTTCGGCTCGTTTGGCAGCGGCTACGGTGCTCAGACTAAGGGCACAAGGACTGCCTTTCACCGCCTCAAACCTTAAAGACTACGAACAGGCGTGTTACCAGTCTTTCGGGCGTGATCTTGCCTGGGCTTTAGCACTAAACACCTTGGCGCGCAGCCAGCCCGAACTCTGGCGCCAGCTCTTTTTTACTGGCCCGGAATGGTTCAGCGAGTTTCTGCAGGTGGTCAGAGGTAAGAAGAATTACCGGCAGTTTGCAATGTGGGCGTTGAGCCGTCTTCCCCTTGGACTCTTTCAGCTCCCATCAAGGCTGGGAGGTATTGTTG
>JAAYHG010000064.1 GCA_012735455.1 Bacillota bacterium | reverse complement strand
GGATGATACCCCCGATGGAATCTTGCGTAACCCGGCAAACGAATTTGTGGCTAGTTTTGTTGGCCGGGCAGCAAAGCCGGAGGCAGCCAGCAACCTGTTGGTTCGCGATGTACTCAATTCGGAACCGGTTACCATTGAGTCAGAACGTGGCTTAGGTGAGGCTCTAAAGCGTATGCAGCAGTATAAGGTAGACAGCCTGTTGGTTGTCAGCAATGGTCAACTGCGTGGGCTGGTAAGGTCCCGCGACCTCATTCCGTATTTGCAGCGCAACGAGAGCATCCCGGTGGCTGATATTGCGCTGCCGGCACCGGCGGTAGTGGGGCCGGATGCGCCTTTGAGTGAGGCGGCAGAGAAGTTGGTGTCAGGAGAGGTCCATCTGGTTGTGGTGGTAGATGACAACGGCCATGTGGAGGGTGTTGTTACCCGGGCCAGCTTAGTGGGAGTGCTCCTCGACACTTGGAACGGTGGTAGCAGTATTGCCAGTGAACAGGTTGCTGCTGGAGGTGGTGGCAGATGACCTGGCTTCGGATGTGGAGCTACCTTCTAGATAACATGCCGGAGGTATTAGGGGCGTTGCAGGAACATGTGCTTCTCCTGGTGGTGGTGCCGGTGATCAGTGCCGTGGTGGTAGCGGTACCGCTTGGGATTGCTGCCACGCGTTGGGCTTGGCTGGAACGAATCGTTATCTCGGTGGTTAACGTGATTCAGACTATCCCGAGCCTGGCCATGATGGCCCTGTTCATTCCTTTGGGGCTCGGTATCGGTAACAAACCAGCCATTGTGGCGCTCTTCCTTTACTCCCTGCTGCCAATTTTACGTAATACCTATACGGGAATCAAGGGCGTTGACCCGGACTTGAAAGAAGCGGCTGCTGGCATGGGCATGACAGAACTGCAACGCCTGCTGAGGGTAGAACTGCCTTTGGCGGTGCCAGTTATCATGGCAGGTGTGCGAACTGCTACAGTTATCGCCATCGGCACCGCTACTCTGGCTGCCATGGTGGGCGGCGGTGGACTAGGCCGCTACATCTATCGTGGTTTGCAGCTCATGCGCGATTACCTGATTTTAGTGGGGGCTGTTCCAGCTGCGTTCCTGGCCTTGCTCGCTGATTTTGTGCTGGGACGAGTAGAACGCTGGGTGACGCCAGAGGGTATCAGGCTCTACCAAAGCAAGAACCAATAATCCAAATGTAGAACAGGGAGGAGAGGTGAAGCATGCGGAAACAAAAGAGCTTGCCCGTAGTTTTGGCCCTAGCCCTCTTGGCAGTGCTGATGGTTACAGGGTGCTCGTCCGGCGGTGGGGCGCCAGCGGGGCAAGAAACGGGTGGAGAGAAGCCTGGGGACGGGACAACCTTGAGGATAGGATCTCAGGGCTATGCCGAGGTTGAGATTCAGGCTGAGATCGCAAAGGCACTGATTGAGGCGAAAACCAACCACAAGGTAGAGCACGTTCGCGGGTTAGGCAGTTCTATGGCTACCCACGAGGGGACAGTTAGCGGCGATTTAGACATGAACGTATCCTTTACGGGCACTTTGTTCCTGGGTCTTCTGGAGCAGAAGCTTACACCTGAATGGCGTGATCCAGACAAGGTGTGGCAGTATGTGCATGATAAGATGCTGGAGAAGTACAACCTTTATATCTTCCCTGCTTACGGTTACAACAATGTTTACGCCATTGCCGTGCCCCGGCAGATGGCAGAGGAAATGAAGCTGGAGAAGATCAGTGACTTGGCGCCTTATGCTAAGGATTTGAGGGTGGCCACGGATACCACCTGGCAGGACTATCCCGGGCAGGGATATAAGGAGTTTCAGGAACTCTATGGTTTCTCCTTTAAAGAAGCCATCCCCATGGACTTTGGCTTGATGTATCGCGCCATTGCCAACGATGAGGTGGATGCCATAGTCACGTATTCCACTGACGGCCGCAACATTTCCCACGACCTAGTTATTCTGGAGGACGACAAGCAGTTTAACCCACCTTACTACGGCATATTGGTGGCCCGCAACCAGACGCTGCAAGAACATCCCGAGGTAAAGGAGGCCCTGGAGGTTCTTGGTGGGCTGATTGATACTGAAACCATGATGAGCCTCAATGCACGAGTGGACGTGGATGAGGAAGAGCCTGCAAAAGTGGCTAGGGACTTCCTTAAGGAAAAGGGTCTTATTTAGCTGGTCTCTGGTGCAAGCCGAAGTTTAAAGGGCTGGTGCAGTTGGCACCAGCCCTTTAAATTGCAAGAGCGGCCCATGATTGGCTGACGAGGGGACGCGTTGACTGGGGTAATACAATATGATAGCATTGGTGCAGGAAATATTAGGGGAGAGAGATGACGTGTACCACTCAAAAATCGAGCTTAAGGGTCATATTCTCGATTCCCATGTTCTCCCACGGGTATTGGATAAGGTGGTCGAACTCGGTGGCGATTTTAGTGTAGAAGACATTTCCATTGGCAAGACCAAAGATGACCCCAGTTATGCTCGTTTGGAGGTCACGGCTGCCAACGAGGCGGCTTGGCGGCGCATCTGGGAAGCGGTGCAACCCTTGGGTGCTGTGCTCCTAACGG
>JAAYHG010000063.1 GCA_012735455.1 Bacillota bacterium | reverse complement strand
GCGTACATAAGCACCCGGCCCTCCACATTGCGCGCCGCACGCCCAATAGTCTGAATCAAGGAGCGGTCGGAACGCAGGAAGCCCTCCTTGTCCGCATCCAGAATGGCCACCAGGGACACTTCCGGCAAGTCCAAGCCCTCGCGCAGGAGGTTGATCCCCACCAGGACGTCAAACTTACCTAAACGCAGGTCACGGATAATTTCCATACGCTCCAGGGCGCCAATATCAGAGTGAAGGTAACGGACCTTAATTCCCATGTCGGCAAAGTAGTCAGTCAGATCCTCAGCCATTCGCTTGGTGAGGGTGGTTACCAGTACCCGCTGTTTCTTTTCCACCCGCTGTCGAATTTCCTCCAACAGGTCATCAATCTGCCCTTTGGTAGGTCGCACCTCGATCTCTGGGTCTACAAGACCGGTAGGCCGAACCACCTGCTCTACTATCTGTTGACTTACCCTGAGTTCAAAAGGACCTGGAGTAGCCGAGGTAAAGATGGCCTGCTTAACCCGCTGGACAAACTCATCAAACGTCAAGGGTAGGTTGTCATAGGCCGAAGGCAAACGAAAGCCGTGCGCCACCAGGTTGTCTTTCCTTGACTTGTCTCCGGCATACATGGCATGAAGCTGTGGAATGGTCATGTGGGATTCGTCGATGATCACGAGAAAGTCCTCCGGAAAGTAATCCAGCAGGGTGTACGGAGGCTCCCCTGGTTGTCGTCCGGTAAGGTGACGGGAGTAGTTCTCAATACCTTGGCAGTACCCCAGCTCCGCCAACATCTCCAGGTCATAAAGGGTGCGTTGTTCCAAACGATGTGCCTCAAAGGCCTTGTTCTGTGCCCTAAGCTCCGCCAAACGCTCACGTAGCTCCGCCTGGATACTGGCGATAGCCCGTTCCCGGGTTTGGGTAGAGGTGACATAGTGGCTGGCAGGATAGATGGCCACGTGGCTGCGCGCACCAATAATCTCACCTGTTAGAGTGTCGAACTCGGTGAGAGAGTCAATCTCATCACCAAAAAACTCTACCCGGATGGCACGCTGCGTGGCACCCGCCGGGAAAATTTCAACCACGTCCCCGCGTACCCGAAACTTCCCACGGGTCAGATCCATGTCATTGCGCCCGTACTGCATAGCAATGAGTTTCTTTAGCACCTCATCTCGGTCACGGGGCGTCCCCGCCCAGAGTGACAGCACCTGCTCGCGATACTCTTCCGGTGAACCCAGGCCGTAGATGCATGAAACACTGGCCACCACAATCACATCACGTCGCTCCAGAATCGCACTGGTGGCCGAGTGGCGCAGCTTGTCAATCTCATCATTGATGGCAGCATCTTTTTCGATGTACGTATCTGTCTGCGGGATGTAGGCCTCAGGCTGATAATAATCATAGTAACTAACGAAGTATTCCACAGCGTTTTCTGGGAAAAACTCGCGGAACTCACTGCAGAGCTGCGCCGCCAATGTCTTGTTGTGGGCGATCACCAGAGTGGGTTTCTGCACTGCTTCAATCACACCGGCCATGGTAAAGGTCTTGCCCGAGCCGGTAACACCGAGTAGGGTCTGATACTTGAGACCCTGCTTTACCCCAGCCGCCAGCCCGCGGATAGCCTTGGGCTGGTCTCCTTTGGGCTCTAGTTCGGACACAATACGAAAACACTGCGCCATCTTAACACACCCTTTTTACACCCTTATGCTAACCCAGCGCCTACTGCGGTAGCGTACGAGCAGCAAAGTAGCCCGAATAAACCAATCCACCACGGTTATGACCCACACAGACCAAACCGGCAGCTGATACAAAACCGTGGCCGCATACACCAACGGCAAACGGAAGAACCAGTTCCCAATCAGCGCCACCAGGAAGGGATAACGGGTATCACCCGCCCCCCGCAGGGAGCCCGCAAGCCCCATTTCCAAGGCAATGGGGATCTGTTCAAAGG
>JAAYHG010000062.1 GCA_012735455.1 Bacillota bacterium | reverse complement strand
GGGGTAGTTATCGGTTGAATGTTGTAATTGTCCTGTAGTACCTTCAGTACGTTGGGTGTAATGAACGCTGGGAGCGAAGGCCCGAGGCGGATGTTTTTGATGCCTAAATGGAAGAGGGTGAGCAGGACGGCGACGGCCTTCTGCTCGAACCAAGAGAGGATTAGGCTGAGTGGCAGGTCATTCACATCGCAGTCGAAGGCTTTCGCCAGGGCCAAGGCCACCTGTACGGCAGAGTAGGCGTTATTGCACTGGCCCATGTCCAGGATACGGGGTATACCGTCAATTTCGCCCAGGTCCATGTAGTTGAACCGGAACTTGCCGCAGCCAAGGGTGAGCACAACTGTATCCTTGGGTAGCTGGTTGACGAGCTCAGTGTAGTAGTTGCGACCGGGCTTGGAACCGTCGCAGCCGCCGACCACGAAGAAATGGCGAATCTTCCCTGCTTTGACGGCGTCGATGACCTTGTCCGCCAGGCTCAGCACAGCTTGATGGTGGAAGCCGGTGGTTGTTGTAGCGACATGTTGTTCGGTGAGGGCTGGAAGCGACAGGGCTTTTTCGATTACGGGAGTGAAGTCACGATCACGGACATGGGTAACGCCGGGTAGGCGAGCGATGCCACAGGTGAACATTCTATCTCGGTAAGATGCCTTAGGAATAAGGACGCAGTTGGTGGTGCCCAGAATAGCCCCTGGGAAGGCGTCGAACTCCTGCCGCTGATTTTGCCAGGCGGTGCCGTAGTTGCCCACAAGGTGGGGGAACTTTTTCAGGGCAGGGTAGCCATGAGCAGGCAACATTTCACCGTGGGTGTAGATGTTGATCCCCTTGCCTTCTGTTTGCTTAAGTAGCTCATAGAGATCGAGGAGATCGTGCCCGGTGACTACAATACCAGGGCCAGGCTTAGTGCCGACCTCCACCTTGGTTGGTTCTGGTGCACCAAATCTGGCCACGTGTGCTTTATCCAGAAGCTCCATGGCTTTAAGATTTATGGCACCAGCCTTCATGAGCAGGGCCACATGGTTTTCCAAATCAAAATTCACATTGGTGAGGGTAGTGAAGAGAGCCTCGCTAAAGAAGGCGTCTACCTCTTCGTCCCGGAAGCCCAGTTCACGGGCGTGGTAGCTGTAGGCGGCAATTCCCTTAAGAGCGAAGATGAGGGTATCCTGGAGGCTGGCTATGTCCTCATTCTTGCCACAAACGCCAGCTTTGGTACAACCTGTTCCTCCCAAAGTCTGCTCACACTGGTAGCAAAACATTCGGTTTCTCCTCCTCAGGTAAGTATTGAGTGAATCAGCGAAAACAGAACCAAACCTGCCCGCTTTAGGTGCCAAACCACCTCCTCCAGCAGCTGTGGTCAGATTAACCTAACCCCTGCTGTTCTCTTACTAGATCCTGCAGGGTGATCTCGCGCATATAGTTGTGGAGCTTCTTTTCCACATCCAGCCAGCTTTTTCTTACAGAACACCTCGAGGCTCGGGGGCAACCGTCTTTGCCCAAGAGGCAGCGGTTTACAGCCGCGTGGCCCTGCGTGGTTTCAACTACCTCCAGCATGGTTACCTGGCTCGGATCCTTGGCCAGGGAGAAGCCTCCCTGAGCACCACGGTGCGAGGTTACAAGACCACTCTTCACAAACTTTTGGAAGATTTTCTGCAGAAAATCTACTGGCATGTCTTCACTAGCGGCGATTTCTCCTGCGCTTATTATCTGGCCAGGGCGGGCCGCCAAGTAGACTAGTGCCCGCAGGGCATAATCGGTGTGCCGCCTGATCAACTCCACGACAAAACATCCTTTCTTTACAAGACCATTTTAGTCCACTTTAAGGTCAGTGTCAAAGTTTAGTTTTCCGCTCTTAGAAAAATTTATCTCTCTGCTTGACCAAAGGTCAATGGTATTGTATGGTATTGTACAGTAACGATAACAATTATAGGTAACAGGAGGATGTGCAGTGTTAGTATACTTATGGTCACATAAGAGAGGCTTGGCCAAGGAGCTGGGTGATCAGGAAGAGGCCTTTCTGTCTGAACTTGAGCAGCTAATGGGCGCCGAGCCGCCAGTGCTTTCTGAGGCATCTTCGCTCTTTCAGAAGGCGTTCGCTATTCTTGGGAAACCCTGGCTAGCACTGCGCGCTTTCTTGAGGGGTTTTGTCCAGGGGTTGCCGGGGCTGGTGAGTGCCATGACAAAGGCAGGGATGAAGATAGACGCCCTGGCTGCTGCCAGCGCGCAACAGAACCAGAGCCTGCAACAGGTGGCAGCGGCGGTCGAGGAG
>JAAYHG010000004.1 GCA_012735455.1 Bacillota bacterium | reverse complement strand
GTTTAAAGCCTGGGGACCGGGTGGCAGTAGATACACACATCCCCTGTGGGCACTGCCGCCTCTGTCAATCTGGTCGCCAGCATATCTGCCAAAACCTTAAGCTGTTCGGCGTTCATAGCGATGGTTGCTTCGCCCAGTACGCCCGCGTTCCCGCTGTTTGTGCACGGCGCCTCCCAGCAGAAATCCCTTACACCACCGGGGCGTTGTTCGAACCTCTAGGCACGGCCTTTCGGGGCGCCGGGGAAACAAGGCCGGCCGGAAAAACTGTGGCCGTAATCGGCTGCGGTCCCATCGGTCTTTTCGCCTTAGCTTCTTTGCGGGCTCTGGGGGCGGCACGTATCATTGCCGTAGACATTAGTCCCACTCGCCTAGAGATAGCAGAGAAACTCGGGGCCGACTTCTTGATCAACCCGAAAAAAACCGACCTTGTGGTGGCCCTAAAAGACCTGACCGCTGGTTACGGAGTGGATGCCTTTGTGGAAGCCTCTGGCAACGTTACCGCCACACGCCAGGCCTTTGCCGCCTTGATGAAGGGAGGGCGTGTGGCCATGATCGGCCTGGCGGGAAAACCGCTCGAGCTAGACAGCGGTATGGATATTGTCTTTAAAGAGACAACCATAACCGGAATACATGGTCGCATGATGTTCTCCACTTGGGAAGCGTTGGAGACCTTGGTTGCCAGTCGTCGGCTACAGGTGGAACCTGTCCTTACTCACCGCCTCCCCTTACGTGACTTCAATGCTGGAATCGAATTGGCTCGTTCGGGAAAAGCAGCCAAGGTGATACTGGAGCCATGGAGGGATGGCGGTGGCAAAGAAGTATAAGGGTATTTTCGCCCAGCCAGGACGCCTTCTGGTGGCCCGCATCCTGCCCGGGGCGGACCTCGTGCCTGAAATTGTCACCCTTTGCAGCACTGCAGGCCTTAAAGCTGGAACAGTGGTAGCCTTGATTGGCAGCCTCTGTCAAGCAAGCTACCTTTATGTAAAGCCGGCTCCAGGTACGTCCTGCAATCTTATCTACAGCGAGCCGCCCTGTGGAAATCATGAGTGCCCAGGGTACCATTGGGCAAGACGAAGCAGGACAGGTGGTGGCCCACATACACGCTGGCTTAGCAGCCAGCGAGAGCCGTATCCTGGGTGGGCATCTTACCCCCACCGGTAACATTGTTGCTGCTACAGTGGAGGTATTTATTCAAGAGGTCTGTGGTGTAACCCTGACCCGTCGCTACGACCCAGAAACCGAGTTCTCCCTCTTTTTTCTTGGGCCTGCCTAATGCGGCAGGCTTTACACCTCAGAACGAAAGGAAGCCGAAACATTATGGCGAAAATAATCACCATGCCGAAACTTGGTCTTACCATGACCGAAGGCACCATCACCAAGTGGCTGAAGCAAATAGGTGAACCGGTAAAGAAGGGCGACCTTATCTTTGAGGTAGCAACGGACAAGATAACCAACCAAGTAGAAGCCCTAGAAGAAGGACTGCTAAGAAGAATCCTGGTGACCGAGGGAAAAACCGTACCTGTGGGTACTCCCGTGGCCATTCTAGCAGCAGCAGATGAAGAGCTGCCCAGTGTCTCTGGCTGCGAAGAAGGAAGCGAGGCAGAAGACACTGAAAAACCGGATGTTCCGTTTGAAAGGGGAGAACCAAGCCCCCTAACCACGCTTGGCACAGACGTCAAAGCCTCCCCTGCCGCTAGGAAACTGGCGCGGGAGCACGGTGTGGACCTAATCCAGATTACACCTACGCGCCCTGACGGCCGCATAGTAGAAAAGGACGTCTTTGCCTACCTGGAACAGCAGAAAAAAGCAGCGGTGTCCACAACCATAACGAAAGCAGAAACGGTGCGCACTACCCCGGTAGCAGAGCGCTTAGCCCAAGAGTTGGGTATAGACCTGGCCAGCATTACTGCCCCAGGGCGCATCGGCAAAGAGGATGTCTTTCGGGCTTGGGCAACAGCTCAGGAACAACAGGGAGAGATTCCTGAACGGCGTGAACCCCTAGCTGGAATGCGCCGGATAATCGCACAGCGCATGTCTGAGAGTAAGCGCATTGCCCCCCACGTCACCATAAACATGGAAGTAGACATGTCCCGGGCTAAGGCCCTCCGTTCCGCCCTCAAGGCCCAAGGCCAGAAGGTTTCTTACAACGACATCGTTGTCTTTGCTGCCGCTCGTGCCCTACGAGAATTCCCAGTTGTTAACGCCAGCATCGTGGAGGACGAGATTGTCTATCACAGCAACGTAAATGTGGGAGTGGCTGTGGCCCTGGATAATGGCTTGATCGTACCCGTGGTGAAGAATGCCGACCGCAAGGACCTTACGACCATTGCCACCGAGGCTAAGGATCTGGCCAAACGGGCCCGTGAAGGTAAGCTCGGTCCAGACGAGGTAAGCGGTGGAACCTTTACCGTAACCAATCTGGGCATGTATGGTGTCGACAGCTTTACCCCGGTCATTAACCAGCCTGAAAGCGCTATCCTGGGCGTGAACCGGATCGCAGAACAGCTGGTGGTAATTGATGGTGAGATCGCTATTCGTCCCCTTATGAATTTGAGCCTCTCTTTTGATCACCGCTTAGTTGATGGCGCCCTGGCCGCTCAGTTCCTGGCCCATATCAAGGCCTACCTGGAGGAGCCAGCTTTAATGCTTTAAACCCAGCAACAGGGGGTGGTTGGCAGACACTTTGTAGGTCACGACCTTGGCCAAAGAGGGTAATAACCAAAACCCACTGAAGGAGGTATATATCGTGTCCACACGGATTATCGTAATTGGCGGTGGCCCAGGCGGGTACGTAGCCGCCCTGCGGGCCGCTCAACTGGGAGCAGAGGTAACCCTGGTGGAAAAAAAGGCCCTGGGTGGCACCTGTCTCAATGTAGGTTGCATCCCCACCAAGGCCCTACTGCACACCGCCGACCTCTTCCGCACCGCTCAAAGAGCTGCAACAATAGGCCTTAAGGTCGAGGGGCTAAGGGTGGATTGGCCTACCCTACAGCAACGCCGCGCCAATGTTGTAAGAAGGCTGGTCTCTGGCGTAGACCTGCTCTTAAAACAGGCGGGCTGCCAGGTTATAAACGGTACGGCACGTCTTCAAGACAAACGCAGTGTCACAGTAACCCTGGCCGATGGCAGCGAGCAGGTCCTTGCAGCAGACAAGATCATCCTAGCCACTGGTTCAGAGCCTGTCCGTCTGCCACTCCCTGGTTTCGATCTTCCAGAAGTGATCCTGAGTGACGCCGCCCTAAGCCTAGATAAGGTACCTGAGAGTATGCTCATAATGGGAGGCGGCGTGATCGGCGTGGAACTTGCCTCCCTCTATCAGAACCTAGGCACACGGTGCATCATAGTGGAAGTGTTGCCCCAGATCTTGCCTAACCTAGACAAGGAATTGGCCCAAGCTGTGCACACTCACCTCGCTCGGCTTGGGATAAAGATTCACACCGGGGCCAAGGTAAAAAGCTGCGTCCCTGCCGATCAGGGCGTAACTGTGGCCGTAACCGCCCAGGAGGGTGAACTCAGTTTCAACGTTAGCTGCGTGTTGGCGGCAGTGGGACGTCGTCCCGCCACGGCCGGGCTAAACCTGGAGGCCGCAGGAGTTGCCACCGAACAAGGCCGCATCACCGTGAACGATCAGCTCGAAACCAGTGTGCCGGGCATTTATGCCGTGGGCGATGCCATCGGCGGCATTATGTTGGCCCATGTAGCCTCTGCCGAAGGCACCGTGGCGGCGGAGAACGCTATGGGCCAAGGGAAGAAGATAGACTACAAGACAGTACCCTCGTGTATCTACACTCAACCAGAAGCCGCCAGCGTCGGGCTTTCCGAGGAGGAAGCTCTAAAGGCCGGTTACAAAGTAAAGATAGGCCGCTTCCCCTTAGCTGCCAATGGCAAGGCCTTGATCGAGGGCGATAGGGGTGGTTTTGTCAAGATCGTGGCCAACGAACGCTACAGTGAAGTCCTCGGCGTCCAGATCTTTGGCCCGAGGGCTACTGACCTTATCTCTGAGGCCGCACTGGCTCTCCGTCTCGAAGCCACCCTCGACGAACTGGCTACTACAATTCATCCCCACCCCTCCATTAGTGAAGCCATCGCCGAGGCTGCCCTGGCCGCCAACAATATGGCGCTGCATATTCCGCAACGGCGTTAGGGATCGTTTTTTCGCGGCCCGAAAAACGAAGAAGCAGGGTTCTCCGCACAGGGGATCCCTGCTTTCTTACTTTATCTTGCCTATTTTACTTTGTTTTTCTCGCCTTTTAACTTACAGCTTAACGCGCCGCTACTCCATTGCGCAGTATCCCTAAGCCTTGTATCTCAACCTCCACCGTATCCCCCGGCCGCAGGTAGACAGGAGGTTTGCGGGCAAAGCCGACTCCTGCCGGAGTGCCGGTGGCAATAATGTCGCCCGGCTCCAGCGTCATGAGGCGGGATAGAAACGAAACCAACTGGGCGATACCAAAGATCAGATTCTTGGTGTTGGAGGACTGCATGGTCTCTCCATTCAGGCGCAGCTCTACCTTCAAATCTTCTGGATTACCAACCTCGTCTTTCGTAACGAGCCAAGGACCGATTGGTGCAAAGGTGTCCAGGCACTTGCCCTTCATCCACTGCCCATCCCGCATCTGCAAATCCCGGGCGCTGACATCATTAAAGTTCATATATCCCGCAACGTAGTCCAGGGCTTTATCTTCCCTTACCCAGGTGGCGCGGCGACCAATCACCACTGCCAACTCCGCCTCGTAATCCACCTTGTCGCTTAAACCGGTGGGCAAAAGAATACTCTCCTCGGGTCCGATCACAGCGTTTGAATACTTACCGAAAATAACCGGTTCTTTCGGCAGCGGCATATTCGCTTCCTCGGCATGATCGCGATAGTTGAGGCCAATGCAAATCACTTTGTCCGGCCTCAGGATGGGTGCCAAGAGCCGTACCTCCGACAACGGCCTAGCCACCTCCTCCAGCCAGGCAGCACCCGCTTTGGCAGCAGCCTCCACTTCCTGAACGTACTCCAATCCTTGTTCTTGCGCCAGGAGTACCTTCATATCCCCGTCGGGCAGTTCCACCCTTTTACCCATAGCTTGCCAGGCGGCCGTCAGATCAAGAAGCTGGTCACCCACGATCACACCTAGTCGGGGTTGGCCCTGGCCTTCGAAGGTTACTAGTCGCATCAGCAGCCTCCTTTTAGCTCTTCGTTCTAAAGACCCCAAAGGGGGCCCTTCAGTCCAAGACTGAAAGGGTCCCCTCTTCCTAAAACAGCTCAACTTTGTTTAGTTAACCAGGTATTTCCACTTGAAAACCGTTGTAGCGGTTCATGGCCTCCTCCGTTCCGGCGCTGAGCCATGTGCGAACGGCGTCTGCGGCCACGGCGATGACCTCATCCAAGATCTGTCCTTCTGCCGCTGTGAAACTCCCTAGAACCTTGTCGATAACGGATTCGGCGCCAGCCGGGCGACCGATCCCGATACGCAGGCGGGCAAATTCATGGCTGTCCAGCTCCTCGATGACGGAGAGAAGACCACGGTGTCCACCGTGGCTCCCCTGACGCCGGATACGCAGGCGCCCTAAAGGCAGGTCGAGGTCATCGGAGATAACCAAAAGCTCGGAGCTTGGGTCGAGCTTGTACCAGCGAACCAGACCGCCTACAGCCAGACCACTGCGATTCATATAAGTGAGTGGCTTCGCCAGAAGCACATCTGCACCAGAAACCTGGCCCCGCCCCAGTTCGGCATAGAAACGCGACAACTTAAATGCAATGCCCTCAGAGCGGGCCAAGTAGTCCAACACGAGAAAACCCGCGTTGTGGCGCGTTTCTTCATACTCACGGCCTGGATTTCCCAACCCCACCACGAGCTTCATGTGACTCTACTCCTCACCAGCACCCTCGGCAGGGGCCGCAACATCTTCCTGTTCGCCCTCTTCCTCTTCTGCGGACGCGGCGCGGACGGCAAGAATAGTCACAATAACTTCTTCCCCATCGCTGAGGATCTTAACTCCAGCTGGAATCACCAAGTCGCGGACAAAGAGAACATCACCGATGCCAAGATGACTGATATCTGCTTCAATGTGTTCGGGAAGATCCTGGGGCAAACACTCTACCTCCACCTCACGCAGCTGGTGCTGCATGACGCCTCCCTCTCGGACACCTACGGGTGTTCCTGAAAGGAGAATTGGTACCACTGTTTTCAGTTCCTTGGACAGAGAGATACCTTGGAAATCCACGTGGCGCACAGTGCCCCGCACCGGATGGTACTGTACCTCTTTAATCATGGCCGGAAACTCAGCCTCACCCTCAACCTTAACGGTGACTATGCTGCCTTCCGCATTGGTAGATAAAAGCTTCTCCAGTCGTCCCTGTTCCACGGTAAGGGCCAGGGAGCCGTCCACACCCTCACCATAGAGTACCACTGGTACCCAGCCAGCTGCCCGGTCGGCGTGGCTGGCACCGGTGCCCACACGTGTTCGCTTCTTTGCCAGTACTACTTCTGCCATTTGCTCGCTCTCCTATCTTGATGGTCTCTCACTTTACTCAAACAATTTGCTCACTGACATATCCTCATAGATACGAATAATAGCCTCGCCAAAAATGGGCGCCACAGAAAGCACCTTTATCTTATCAACCCGCTTTTCTGGACCCAATGGTATGGTATTGGTCACTACTACTTCTTTTACCGGGGCTTCCTGAAGCCTAGAGATGGCAGGGCCAGACAACACAGGGTGAGTACAGCAGACGTACACATCCTTGGCGCCGTAGTCCTTCAGGGCCTTGCTGCCCAGTTGAATGGTGCCCGCGGTATCAATAAGGTCATCTATCATTATGACTGTACGTCCTTTGATATCGCCTATAACATGCATCACTTCAGCCACGTTAGGCTTAGGCCGACGTTTGTCAATGATGGCGATAGGTGCGTGGAGTCGCTGGGCCAGATCTCGCGCTCGGGCTACACCACCAATATCGGGCGACACCACGGTAACGTCCTCGAGACCCTTCTTCAGGAAGTAATCGGCCAGCAGCGGGCCTGCCAAGAGGTGATCCACTGGAATGTCGAAAAACCCCTGAATCTGGGCGGCATGCAAGTCCATGGTCAGAACCCTGTCAGCCCCTGCGGTCGCCAAAAGGTTTGCCATGAGCTTTGCGGTGATGGGCTCACGGCCCCGGGCTTTGCGGTCCTGACGGGCGTAACCGTAATGGGGGATAACTGCCGCAACCTGCCGTGCCGAAGCCCTGCGGAAGGCATCCATGAGAATCAAGAGTTCCATAATATTCTCGTTCACCGGATCAGATGTGGGTTGAACCACAAAAACATCGGCACCACGCACGCTTTCATCGATAACAACCTGAATCTCACCGTTGGAAAAGCGGCTGACATGGGCAGCTCCCAGGGGTACGCCTATGTAAGCTGCGATCTCCCGCGCCAACTCCGGATGCGCGTTACCGGTGAAAACCTTCAGCCGCCGTTGGTCTGGCGCCACTTCTACCTCTCCTCCTTGTCCCTTCCCCCAACCTATTCTATGTCACCATCTTGCTTTTCGCAAGCCATCCGCATCTTACGTTTCTTGACCCACCCAGGAATAACCTTTTCTTCAGCTCTTTCCAAAGCCAAAGACTCCTCTGGCACATCACGACTAATGGTAGAACCCGCACCCGTATAAGCACCTCGTCCAATATGGACAGGCGCCACCAGGTTGGTATTGCTACCTATGAAGACCTCGTCCTCAATAACAGTCTGGTTCTTTCTAAAACCATCGTAGTTACAGGTGATGGTTCCAGCACCGATGTTTACACCCCGACCAATGGTAGCGTCGCCTATATAGGAAAGGTGTGGCACCTTACTCCCAAGGCCGATCTGGGATTTCTTTATTTCAACAAACGTGCCTGCCTTGGCTTCGGCTGCCAAGACGGTGCCGGGCCTTAAGTAAGCAAAAGGACCTACTGTGGCTCTTGGTCCCACCTCAGCTTCCACCAGCACCGCTTGACACACCTCAGCGCCGTCGGCTACGGTGCTGTCTTTCATGTCTACATTGGGTCCAATACGACAATTGTTCCCTATTCTGGTTCGTCCTGTGATGATGGTAAAAGGCAAAATTACAGTATCATGCCCAATACTTACCCCTGCATCGATAAAGGTCGAGGCTGGATCCATAATGGTTACCCCAGCCAGCATATGCTCGCGCCGAATTCGCTCGCGTAAGCGCGCTTCGGCAGCAGCTAGTTGGACGCGGTTGTTAATCCCCTGAGTGTCATCCGGTTCAGGCGCTATAAAGGCGGAAACTCGCTCCCTCTGCTCCCTGAGAATGGTGAGTACATCAGTGAGGTAGTATTCCCCTTGAGCGTTATCAGTACCCACTTTGGTCAGAGCTTGAAAAAGAGGATTCACCTGAAAGCAGTAGCTGCCGGTGTTTATCTCCCGGATTGTCTTCTCTTGCGGCTTAGCGTCTTTCTCTTCCACAACACGCTCTACCTCACCATAGCTACCCCGGACGATACGCCCATACCCGGTAGGGTCAGAGAGTTCAGCTGTAAGCACAGTAGCGGCAGCCTCTTCGCTACGGTGTGTCCTAACCAGGGAAGAAAGCAGGTCGCCAGTAAGGCAGGGGGTATCACCACACAGGATCAAGACATCCTTGGTATCTTCTTTAATGTAAGGGCGTGCCATAAGAACAGCGTGCCCTGTTCCTAATTGCTCGTCTTGATAAGCATACACAACCTCGGCCGGAATAACCTCTCGCACGTCTTCCATCTCGCGGTTGATCACCACGATAACATCCTCAGCACCAGCTGCTCTCGCAGCATCTATCACATAAGCCAAAAGGGGGCGGCCACAAACCTCGTGTAGAACCTTGGGACGGTCAGATTTCATCCGCGTACCCCGCCCTGCGGCCAAGATAACAGCGGTCAGTTTTTCCATTTACTTCACCTCAGCTAAAGAGGAGCTGTTCAGCTCCTCAATCTGTTGCTTCCGCATAAGCTCGCAGAATCCGGTCTTGTACCATGTGGCGGGTGGCCGCATTAATGGGGTGGGCGATGTCCCGAAACTCACCGCTGGCGAGCTTCTTACTGGGCATGGCCACAAACAGCCCATTTTGCCCTTCCACTACCCGGATGTCATGAACAGCAAAACTATTGTCCAAGGTGATGGAAACATAGGCTTTGAGCTTTCCTTCGCCATTCACACGCCGCACCCTAACATCTGTGATCTCCAAGAGACACCACCCTTCCTGCGCATGCTTAAGCTCGTCCATGACCCGTTAACCATTCGCCATACGCAGAAAGAAATCCTCCTTAATAGTGGCAAAATTTACTTACAGCGCGGCTATGGTTTCAATCTCCACGGCCACTCCCTTGGGAAGTGCGGCAACTTGTATCGCCGAACGCGCCGGATAGGGTTCGGAGAAGAACTCCGCGTACACCTCGTTCATGGCCGCAAAATCAGCCATGTCTGTAAGAAAAACGGTGGTCTTAAGCACGTTTTGCATTGAGGTACCAGCAGCCTCTAGAATGGCGGCTACATTTTTTAGCGCCTGGCGTGTCTGGGCCTTGATGTCCCCTTTGACCAGCTCACCTGTTTCCGGGCACACAGGAATCTGCCCGGCGGTAAAAAGAAGGTTACCAATTTGAATGGCCTGGGAATACGGTCCGATTGCTTCTGGAGCCTTGTCAGTTGATATTGCTCGTTTCACCAATATACCTCCCTGGTTCAGCTTTAATATGGCTACGGAACCACAAAGGCATGCGCTATGGACCTACACATTGAAGCGGAAGTGGATTACGTCACCATCCTGCACCAGGTAGTCACGCCCTTCTAGGCGCAGGCGACCCTGTTCCCTGGCTGCCGCAAAGGATCCGGCCTGCACCAATTCCTGGTAAGAAACCACCTCTGCCCGGATGAAACCCCGTTCCATGTCACTGTGGATCTTCCCTGCCGCCACCGGCGCCGGTGTCCCCTCGGGTACAGCCCAAGCGCGGACCTCGCGACCGCCAGTAGTAGTATAAAAGGTTACTAAGCCCAGGAGCCCATAGCTGGCTTTCACCAACCGGGTTAGGCCATCCTCTTCCAGCCCTAATTCCTGTAAGAATAGCACCCGCTCTTCTGGCGGAAGCTCTCCTAGCTCTGCCTCCAACTTAGCGGAGAGCCAAAGCGCCCCCGCTCCCCGCTGGGCGGCAGCAATGCGCACCTCTTCCCAGGCAACGCTTGAGTCCCCCTTTAACCCCTCCTCTCCCACATTGGCCACCAAGAGCAATGGTTTAGCTGTAAGGAGTGCCAGATCTGAGCCGGTAGGAACATCCTCTTTTTGCGCCCGCTGTCCGGCGGCAAGCTTGGCCTCTAGGCGTCTTAGGGCCAAGAGCTCCTCTTGTGGCTGCCGTTCACCGCTCTTGGCCTGGCGCTCTACTTTAGCTAGCCGCCGTCCCACCACATCCAGATCCGCTAGGATAAGCTCGGTTTCAATGGTTTCTATATCGCGCAGCGGGCCCAGTTCCCCATCTACATGGGTAACATTAGGGTCGAAAAAGCAACGCACCACCTCCACCACCGCGTCTACATTGCGCACGTGGCCGAGGAACTGATTCCCCAGCCCCTCGCCCCGGCTGGCTCCCTTTACAAGTCCAGCTATATCAACAAACTCAATAGCGGCCGGAACCACTTTTTCCGGCTTAATCAGCTCTGCCAGGTGGTTCAACCTAGCGTCAGGCACATAAACGCGCCCAACATTGGGCGCAATGGTACAGAAGGGGTAGTTCTCGGCCGGAACAGCAGAGCGCGTCAGGGCATTGAAAAGGGTGGACTTACCTACATTGGGAAGCCCTAAGATACCTACCTGCACGCACCCTCACCCCCTTAAAGCCAATCAGCTGGTCGTACCTTGAACTCTGGCCCCGCTGGATTAGCTTCTTCCAGCACAAGGAGCGAGAAGTAATCCGGTACAAGCTTGGTCTCCGGTTCACGCGTAGCAATGAGGACACCGGTGCCCAACACCTCAGCCCCAAATTCAGCCATGAGGTCATGCATGCCCCGCGCCGTGCCACCAGCTCGCATGAAGTCATCAACCAACACTACCCGGGCGCCCTGCGGGAGCGCACGCCTCGGTAGAGACATGGTTTGGATGCGGCGGGTAGACCCAGACAAGTAATTTATGCTCACCGCTGGCCCCTCGGTAACACGGCTCTCATGACGGATGATTACGGCCGGCACCCCTAAGGCTTGAGCGGTAAAGAGGGCAACGGGTATAC
>JAAYHG010000003.1 GCA_012735455.1 Bacillota bacterium | reverse complement strand
TCCTAGAAGTGAGGGAAAGCTAAGATGGATCTTTCCACTGTCGTTAGCGGATCGCTCCAAGGAAATAGCACGGCCTTTCAGGTGCTGTTTGAGCTCTTTTATGAGGATGTCTATCGAAGCGCCTACATGGTTACCCGCAACCGCGAGCAGGCCGAGGATGCCACCCAGGAAGCCTTTCTCAAGGCCTTTCAGCGATTGGATAGCTTGGAGGAGCCGAAAAAATTCGGTGCTTGGGTAAGGGCTATAGTGGTACGCAGCGCCATAGATATCCTGCGCCGTAATAAAGGTCTTGTTCCTGCTGAAGAGCCGGAGGATTTCCCTCAGGGTATGCCGGTGCATCTGGCAACACTGCTGCTGCCGGAAGAAGAGCTGGAGCGGGCGGAGCTCAGAACAAAGGTGCGAGAAGCAATAAGAGCCCTGGCACCAGCCCAGCAGCAGGTAGTGACTCTAAAGTACTATCACGGTCTTAAGGACCTGGAAATAGCGGAACTTTTGCAAGTCTCTGTTGGCACAGTTAAGTCGCGGGCCCACCGGGCACTCCAAACCCTGGAACGCAGACTGGCACCGTATTATCGGTATGGGTCCGCAACCACTGGGAAACTACCTGGCTAAAGGGGGGCAACGCATGCTTTGCCAGGAGAGCCAGTTAGACGAGTTGATTGTAGAAGCTTTAGCTGAAGAGGCAGGTCAGGTTGCGGTGCCTCAAGCCAGGGATATTTGGGACAAAATTGCGGGGCAGCTTTTACACCAGGAGCAACCGCAGCCAAAAGGACTAACAGGGTGGCTAATAAAGCGGGTACCTACGCGAGCGGTGGCCGCGGCAGCCCTTGTCCTGGCGATGGGCGTTTTCTTCTTTGGTGCTGCTTCTGAGGCAGGGGCGTTTGGCCGTCGCCTTTTCTCGGTGGTGGTAGACTTCTTTGCGGCTTCCACTGCTCCGCAGTATGGCGACGTGGGTATTTCCATGGCTCGGCGTACCCCACCGCCACCTGATGCCCCGCCGCCACCACCGGATTGGCCCCTGGCCACAGGGGAGCGGGTAGTGAGTCTTGACCAGGCGCGGGAGGAGGCAGCCTTTGCCTTTAAGGTGCCTGAGTACCTCCCGAAGGGTATGGCTCTGGACATTATCACGGTGCTTAGGCCAGAGCGCATCAATCAGTACTTTCGTACAACGGACGGACGGCGTCTAGTCATCCGCCAGGACTACATCCCAGGAGATTTTGCCGCGAGTTCGTTTTTCAGCAATGCTAAGGTGCAAAAGGTGAACATTGCTGGGGTAGAAGGGACTATGATAACGCAACGCAACCCATATACCGGCCGCGATTCGGCAATAATCATGTGGTTCGCAGACGATATTAACTTCCGGTTAGAGGGAGATCTAAGTTCCCGTGAGGCTTTGCGCGTGGCTCGTTCGTTAAAATAATCCTACCTGCTGCGGTGCCCGGTGTGGACGGGCACTATTTTTCTGTCTGGGAACTTTTTGGTAGGCACTGCGTCTGTGTAAACGAAAGGAATTCTTAAGGAGGGTCCAACCATGCCGCGAGGCCTTAGACGTGTTTCCGCTCTAATAGTTGCTGCGCTGCTATTAGTGACCAACGTGGCGCCTGCCTTGGCTGCACCGGCTGCTAAGATCAGTCTGGAGGAGGCGGTGGTAATTGCCAAGACTGCCTTTACCATACCGTCTGCCTTCAGCGAATTCAGTTCAAGCTTCTCAAGCTACAGCGGTAAACCGCGCTGGCAGCTGAACTGGGAATCGGCACCGGAAAGCGAGACCCAGGGCAGTATGAGTGTCACAATTGACGCGGAAACAAAAGATATTCTTTCCATGTACATCTGGCAGTACGACCCGAATCCTAAGCCGGCCCTGCCGAAACACAGCCGTGCCGAGGCCGAGAAAGTGGCCCGTGAATTTGCCGCCAGGATCCAGCCTCGTTTCGCTGAGACTCGTCTAGCAGAGGAGAGCTACGCTGAACCTTACGGGGGCCGCAGTGTAGAAGAGTACAGCTTCTTCTTTGAGCGGATAGTAAATGGTTTACCCTTTGCTGCCAATGGTATCCGAGTCCAGGTGGACGCCAATGATCTCAGTATCCGCAGTTATTCCTACACCTGGGATAGTGACCTCATCTTCCCGGATCCTGCCCACATTGTCGGTGAGAGCCAGGGCAGAGAAGCTTTCCTTTCCAAGGGTGCTCCACGCCTTATCTATTACCGCCCGAGGCCCGACGGCGATAAGGAACGCCCGGTGCTATTAGTCTACAATACCGAACAGAGCTACCGTTACGGCGTTGATGCCCTCACCGGAAAAGTCATCCGCTTGGATCAGTGGTACCGCCTTGCCAAGGAGGCAGGTGGCGATCTAGGAGCGGCTGCCCCTATGGATGAAGGCCGAGTGGAACTAACTCCCGAGGAAGAAGCGGAAGTTAGGGAAATCCTGGATCTACTCAGCCAAGAAGAAGCTTTGGCGGCGGCCACAAAGGTGGTTAGAGTACCCAAGGGTTACACCCTTGCCAGCGCCAACCTGCGCAAAAACTGGGACTACCCGAGCCTGCGGCTTTGGGACTTCTACTGGTCCTTAGAAAGAGGGCAGGAAGAGCAGAAAAGTGGCAGCATAAGCGTGAGCGTGGATGCCAGGAGCGGCGAAATCCTTTCTTTCAGCCGCTATGAGTGGGATCCTGAGAAGGATAGCAAGAAACCTGAGGTGAACTACAGCGAGGACGAGGCACGAGAAATCGCAATCCGGTTCATAGAAAGTCTGCAGCCGGAGCGCTTTGCTGCCTGTAAAGAGGAAGAGCCCGTAGACCGTGATATTATTCCTCTCTATGAGTTGGATCACCAGGATCCGCCGCGTTCGTATTCCTTCACTTGGGCACGATACGTGAATGACATACCCTTCCCGCAGCATGGCTTCCGGGTGGAGGTCAATTCCACCACCGGTGAAGTGACCTCCTACAACATGAATTGGGCGGACCTCAGCTTCCCGGCACCAGAGGACCTGCTAAGTCAGGAAGAGGCCAATGCTACGCTGCTGGCGGAAAGCCCCCTTGTTTTGGAGTACCTGACTGTACCCGAGCCCCAGTTAAAGCTGGACCCTGAGAACGAGAAGCCACCCGTGCGCTTGGTTTACCACCTGCGTACTGAGGGAACTACTCGGATGTTCGACGCAAAGACGGGTGTTTTTCTGGACTGGCAGGGCAACCCCGTCCCAGACAAGAAGGCTGCTAGCTTCAGCGACATCGCCGGGCACTGGGCAGAGGCTGATATCCAACTCCTGGCAGAGCGCAGAGTGGTTACCGGAGCGCCGGACGGTCTCTTCCACCCTGATGAAAACATCACCCAGCCTGCCTACATGGTAATGTTGCTCCGTACTCTGGGCTACCAGCCCCGGGAACAAACCACAGATGGCCCCTGGTACAGCCTGTATGAAAAAGAGGCTCGGCGCCGTGGTATTCTCAAGGAAGGCGAGACGTTGGGCGCTGTGGCACCCACGACCAGGGAACAAGCCGCCGTTTGGACCATTCGAGCCCTAGGTCAGGACCGAATCGCCTCCTTGGAAGGGATCTGGCAGGTACCCGCAGCAGACGCTAGTGCGGTGAAATATCTTGGCCATGTTGCCCTTTACATTGCACAGGGATTAGATCCGGCTCCGGCCAACAGCTTCGAGCCTGCCCTTCCTCTCACCCGGGCCAAGGCTGCGAGCGGTATGGTAAAGGTTCTAAGCCTACCACGTCCCTAAATAACTGAGCATAAGAGAGGGGCGACCATTGCGGTCGCCCCTTTTGCACTACCACCCTTTCACTGTTTCCAGGACCTCGTCCGGTACTTTCCCGCTTATAACATCGACCAGGGATTCTTCAATGATGTCCAGGGCCCGATCCAGTTCCTCTTCGGTTATCACCAGCGGTGGCTGAATCCTCAGGACCGAATTGCTGAAGAAGGAAAGTAGCAGCCCCTTTTCCCAGGCACGGTAACAGAGCTTGGCGGCTTCCTTGTAGGCGCGCTGCCTGGTTTCGCGGTTGGTTACCAGGTCTACACCAATAGAGAGACCTTTTCCGCGCACGTCACCGATCAGTTCATACCGCTGTGCCATTTCGTTGAAGCGGGCCATGGCCTTTTCTCCCAATACCCGAGAGCGTTCCACCAGGTTTTCTTCCTCGATCACGTGAATCGTTGCCAGGGCTGCCGCACAGGAGACAGGGTTACCGCC
>JAAYHG010000061.1 GCA_012735455.1 Bacillota bacterium | reverse complement strand
CCCTGGTACCATCCACGAACTGTACTATCAAGTTTTTCGCCACCAATTGTTGGCCTGTCTCCGCATCCCTGTGCGGCTTACCACCCGCGTAACGCCGGTAACCGCCGCCGGGAATAGTTGCATCCCACTGATACTCTACTTTGTAACCCCCAGTAAAACGCAGGGTAATTTTCTTGGCCGCAGTACCGGAGAGGGCGCTGGGATCTTCCCAAAATGCAAATTCAGCCTTTGGTTCCTTGAGCGTCTCTAAACCTCGGCGCTCCAGCTCCTGAAAGAGCCGGTCCGTACTAGTATACACATTATGGGGTTCCTTCTTGCTGCGCACCCGCCAGTAAACCTTTGGTAGATAAAACTCATTTAAGGAGATGACTTTAAGGTTCTTGATGTCGCGCTGTGCCTGGGGACTCCAGCCGCAGTGACTGTAAGCGGCATCAAACTCTAGCGCCTTGTCTAGAAAATAATGTCGCGCACTCCGTACCGGGCCGACCACCTCTGCCTCCTGGTGCAGAAAAACCGGCATCAGACGGGTAATGCCGCCTTCAGTCAGGATCTCGAACACCACACAGGCCTTATCAAGCCCGGATTGGTCTCCGATCCCCGGCAGGTTATCAATCATCACCGCCACTGGCCTACGATTAAGAAGCTCTGGGTCCTCCAGGGGCATCCCATCCAGGGGACAGAAAGCCGTGGTCTCTTCCTCCTCGTTGGAAGGTGCTTCTATCTCTTCTGCGGGGGACGGCTCCTCCGCTGGATTTGCGGTCGGTTCGCCGGCTGGCGCCTTACCACAACCAACAAGACCGATTGCCAAGAGCATAACCAGGACCCAGATCAGGCCTCTCTCCCCTGTCACAGCGCTTACCCCCTTAATTGCTAACATTCTCCTCGAGCGCCGGAAGCGTAATGTCGCTGGCCCGTTCTACCTCCAAACGCACTCCGGAAACGGCAAACTCTGCCCGTATCAGATCCAAACTGCTGTCCAAGACCTCGGCATCCCCTAAAGCATAAATTGTAACTGGGTTCACAGCGATGGGTTTTTGGTTTACCAGAATTACCGGGCCCGCACAGCGAATGGAAGAAGTGGCTACCAAGCGCTGGTTGTTTACCGCTATACCTGTTGCGCCGGCCGCAAAGAGCTCGTTTACCACGTCTCGTACATCGAAGTCGTGCACAATCTCGTTTACCCCTGCACCGCCTTCCGCATCGTATAGTCGCACTATAATCCCTGCGCCGGATAAGGGTGCTAGCCCTGTTCTCGCCTTAACCTCCTGTAGGCTGGCGCGCAGGCTCTCTACTTCTTTTTCGGCGTGTTTGAGCCGGTCTAACACAGAAACCGGCGTTACCAAACTGGCCCGGCCATCCTTTACGGCCACCTCTACCACCTGGCCTAAGCGGGCCAAGGGCTTGCTTTCCTTGAGTCTAGCCACGGTCTCCGGCGAGAGCAGCCGTGCCGGGTCATCGATCTCAATACCCTGACCCTCGCTCCGGGTAACGGCAATAGTGGCTTCTCCCAACATGCCGCTCAGGCGTGGCTCCTGCCGGATAATGGCCAAGATTTCTTCCCGCCGCAGATTTTCCTCCTCGCGCAGGATAATATCCTGGGTTTCCCGACCGTAACGCAGCACCACCTGAGCCACTTCTTCCGGCCCAGAAGCCTGCTCCAGCTCAAATTTGAACTTAGCTAAACTGGCCCGGACAGCCTGGTTTTGATCCACCCCTAGGTCCCGGGCTAAGCGCTGACTATACTCCACCACCTGCTCCCCGCTGTGACGGGCAGCCTCCAGGGACAACACCTGCCAAGGCAGCTTCACAAGACCAGTAAGTAAGGCTAGAACCAGCGTATTCGTCAGGAACAATAAGACAATAAGTACAGTTTGGAACTTAAGAACACCTGGTACACGGCCCGGCGGATAGCTACCCTTCCGCTCAGCAGAGGTGGGCACCATCACATCTCTAATCACGGGCTCTCACCTTCCCCTCCCAGTCAGGGGGTTTGATCACACCCCCCGAGACCACTAGTTTAATACCATCTTCCACGCTCATATCCAAGAAGGTAACCTCTTTTTCTGGCAGAAAAAGCAGAAAGCCAGAGGTAGGGTTGGGTGTGGTGGGGAGAAACACCGCCAGCATCTGCTCTCCGTTCTGCCCTATACCTTCATTGGTAAGAAAGGCCAGGGAGTAAAGTCCCTTGCGCGGATATTCTACCAGCACAACCAGCCGAAAGGCCTTTTTCTGGTCACCGACAAAGGCCTGCACCACCTGTTTCAAGGTTTGATACACACTGCGCACCAAGGGCACACGGGTAAAAACTCGGTCACCAAAGTGCAAGAACTTACGCCCCAGGTAATTGGTAGCCAGCACACCAGTACCTAAGATGAGGAGAATGGTAATAGCAAAACCTGCCCCAGGAAGGCTGCGGCCAAAGACCACCTTTAGCAGGGGGCCAATAAGGCCATCCATAAAATCAAAAACAAACCACAGTAAGTATAAGGTGAGAACAAAAGGAAGAATCACTATAAGGCCGGTAAAAAAAGTACTTACGTAAGGGTCGGAACAAGCCATAACCTCCCCCAAACCGATTGGCGAACCGCCCTCTTACCAGTATGCCACAGCCAAGCTCGCCCGACAAGGTACATCAAGGCCAAAGACGAAGTAATGGCGGGCCCAGAATTATGAGACCAACAATAAGAGCGGCAAAGGCGGCAACCAAAACGGCCGCCGCCGCTACATCCTTGGCCACCTTGGCCAATGGGTGATAGGTGCGCTTGTAGAGATCAACTAGGGCCTCAAGGGCGGTGTTGGCAAGCTCGGTTATAAGCACCAGGGCAACAGTCAACACTACCAGAGCCTGTTCGGCTGCTGATAACTTAAGCCAGCGCGCCAGACCCACGGCTAGTGCCGCAGCCAAGGTATGTCGGCGAAGATTTCCTTGGGTGCGCCAGGCCCAAACCAGCCCCTTCCAGGCAAAACACAGGCTTTCCAAGAACGGACGTCGTGCCATACGCCCACCCCTTTATCAACGTCTCAACCCCACAACTGCAAGCACCGCTTCCTCTTTTTCCCGCATTGTCTCAAGCCCGGCTGCATCTTCATGATCATAACCCAAAAGGTGGAGAATCCCGTGAACCAACAGGTAGCCGAGCTCCCGCTCGAGACTGTGACCATACTCAGCAGCCTGCGCCTTAGCCCGTGGCAACGAAATGATCACATCACCCAAGAGTTCAGGCCAGTCCCCTGCTGGAAGCGGTTGTTCGTCTCCTTCCCGTAGGGCAAAGGAAAGGACATCAGTGGGCTGATCAACCCCTCGATAGGTGCGGTTCAGTTCTTGGAGAGTAGCATCAGTCACCATGGTTACGCTTACCTCGGCGTCTGAACTCCTCTCCTGCCGTAGAGCTTCCTCCCCGATAGCTGTGAGCAATCTCTCCTGCGCCTCGGTCAGAGCAAGTTCCTCCTGCTCACTAGTTATTACTACCGGCACTTTGTTCCTTCCCTTCTTCGCTAGCGCTGTTCTTGCTCACCGGATACTCTACCCGCGAATGATAGATGCCCGCGATAACCCGGCTAAAGGTAGCCGCCACCTTATCTAAGTCCCTTAGTGTCAGGTCGGACTGGTCCAGCTGACCATCGCCCAGACGGTCCTTAATTATCTTCCGGATTAGTCCATCAATTTTTCCCTGGGTTGGCTCCTTGAGAGAACGCACAGCTGCCTCCACAGAATCCGCCAGCATCACCAGGGCCGCTTCTTTTGTCTGCGGTACCGGCCCATCGTAGCGGAAGTCATCCTCTGCTACCTCGGCTTGGTTTTCGGCCGTAGCCTGGTGGTAAAAGTAAGAGACCAAGGATGTTCCATGGTGCTGGCAGATAATACTTTGAATCGCAAGCGGTAGATTGTACTCCCGTGCCAGTTCTACACCTTCCTTAATATGGGAGGTGATAACCAGAGCAGACAGGCTCGGACTCATCTTGTCGTGTGGGTTGCTGGTCAAGAGTTGATTCTCGATGAAGAATTCCGGACGTTTTAGTTTACCCACGTCGTGGTAGTAGCTGCCTACACGTACCAGGAGGCTATCTGCTCCCACGGCATCGGCGGCTGCCTCCGCCAGGTT
>JAAYHG010000060.1 GCA_012735455.1 Bacillota bacterium | reverse complement strand
GTTCAAATTCTCAACCACCCTATGATTCAACACAAACTTACACTGGTTCGCGACAAGGAGACCGGGCCGAAGGATTTTCGTGACCTCCTAGAAGAGGTGGCCATGCTCATGGCCTACGAGGTAACCCGCGACCTGCCACTGGAAGATACAGAGGTGGAGACCCCAGTAGCCCGCGCCAAGAGCAAGGTGATTGCCGGTAAGAAGTTGGCAGTTGTCCCGATTCTCCGGGCAGGCCTTGGCATGGTGGGTGGCATACTGCGCCTGATACCCGCAGCCAAGGTGGGCCATATAGGTCTTTATCGCGATCCTGAGACTTTGGAGCCGGTGGAGTACTTCTGTAAACTCCCGGCAGATATTGGCGAGCGCGACATCATCTTGGTGGACCCCATGCTGGCCACTGGAGGATCGGCTGTCGCAGCGGTGAATTTCCTCAAACAGCGCGGTGCTCGCAACATTAAGCTCATGTGTCTTATTGCTGCTCCTGAGGGCATCCAGACTCTCCAAGAAGCTCATCCTGATGTAGACATCTTTACCGCAGCGGTGGACGAGTGTCTGAACGAGCTTGCATACATCGTTCCTGGCTTGGGGGATGCAGGAGATCGACTTTATGGCACTCGCTAAAGCTGACTCTGGTAACCGTCCGCCTTGGGATACCTATTTCATGGATATTGCCCGGGTGGTGGCGCGGCGTTCAACGTGCTTGCGACGCCAGGTAGGTGCCATTGTGGTTAAGGAGCGGCGAGTTCTTACCACGGGCTACAATGGCGCTCCGGCCGGGCTTAAGCACTGTTTAGAGATTGGCTGTGAGCGGGAGCGGCTTGGTGTGCCGTCCGGGGAAAGGCACGAGCTGTGTCGCGGACTGCATGCAGAGCAAAACGCTATTATCCAAGCGGCGGTGCACGGTGTGAGCATTCGCGGAGGTATCCTTTACTCCACTGCTTACCCATGTTCCCTGTGCGCCAAGATGCTGGTGAACGCTGGCATTCAGCGTGTGGTGTACAGTGGATCTTATCCGGATAAGCTCGCGCGGGCCATCTTATCCGAGGCAGGTGTTACGGTAGAACGACTGGGGGGAGATTCCGTTGGAGCAAAAGGGGATTCTGCTTCCTAAACTGGACCGCCTCAGCCCAACGCTAGAGTCCACCCTGCTTAAACTCTTAGAGGAAGCGGGTGAGCTGGCTCAGGCGGTGGGCAAGTTTCGCGGAATGAACGGCGAACCCGTTGCCCTGACCGAGGAGCAGGCACTGCAGGTTATAACCAGAGAACTTTTGGATGTGGCACAAACCACCATCTCCATGATGTTCGTCTTGGAAGAGCAGTACGGTGTGGATCTAAATGAGGCTATGAGGGATCATTTGGCGAAGCTTGAGGCCAAAGGCTACTTGTCACGCCCCAAAATGTGATTGACAAGCTGAAACCGAGGAAGGTAAAATGTACCCAAGTGTGAGAAACAGACAGGGGTGTTTGAACTGTGCTTGGGATACTCTTCTGCTTCGCCCTGGCTGCCCTGATCTCATACCTGGCCACACCTCTTGTGCGACGCCTGGCGCTGGGAACGGGAGCGGTGGACAAGCCCGACTTGGCTCCTGGAGGTCGGCGTATCCACAAGAAATCTACTCCGCGCTTAGGAGGACTAGCCATCTTCGCTGGTTTTACGGCGGCGACGGCTTTGGGTACATTCATAGCCCATGGTCTTGGCTGGCAACAGCTTGTAGGGCTCTGGTTCGGTTCCTTGGTGGTAGTTGTGGTGGGGATTGCCGACGATTACCTAGACCTTCCGGCGAAGGTAAAGTTGGCTGGACAGATAGCGGCCGCAGTGGTTGTTGTTGTTTTCGGTAATGATATTGATTGGATATCCAACCCTTGGGCCGACGGTCCCTTTCCAGGCATGACATATATCGGCACTTGGGGTATTCCAGTTACCATCTTCTGGTTGGTAGGTGTGACCTATACATTAAACCTGATTGACGGTTTAGATGGCCTGGCCGCCGGGGTCGCCAGCATTGCCTCAGTGACTCTGCTCTTGGTGGCCGTGCGTCAGGGCCAGCCTTATGTGGTTCTAGTAACTGCAGCCCTGGCAGGCTCCGCTCTAGGGTTTTTGCCTTATAACTTTAACCCTGCCAAGATATTCATGGGTGACACCGGCTCCATGTTTTTGGGCTTCACGCTGGCAGGCATTGCTGTCCAAGGTACACTAAAGTGCGCTACTACCATAGCTTTGGCAGTGCCGCTTTTGGCTTTGGGTGTGCCGATCTTGGACACCACATTGGCTATTCTGCGCCGCTTCAAGCAGGGTCAGCCTATTTTCCAAGCTGACCGCAGTCATTTGCATCACCGCCTCTTGGAGTTGGGACTGAGCCAAAGGCAGGCGGTATTGGTGTTGTACTTTGTAAGCGGGTGTTTTGGATTAGGTGCTGTGGCCTTGGCCGATGTGAATTCGCGTTTAGTGGCCCTGACCCTGGTTTTGGTAGGGTTGGGCCTGATCCTGGCTATTGGGAGAGCGAGCACACCGGCAACCAGGCAGAGCGGCAGCAAAAATCTACACGGATAGGAAGCAATCAAATCTGCCGCGGAGGCCCTTTGCGGGACCTCCGCTTTTTGCTAGAGGAGAGATAATGGTGGGCAGGATCAAGATCTTATCGGTGTTTGGTACCCGGCCTGAGGCCATTAAGATGGCACCGGTGGTAAAGGCCCTGATGGCGGAGCCGGAGTTCGATGCTCGGGTCGTGGTTACCGCCCAGCACCGCGAAATGCTGGACCAGGTGCTGGAGCTCTTTGCTATTCGGGCCGACCACGACCGGGACGTTATGCAGGAGGCCCAGAGCCTTACCCAGATAACCACCCGGGTTTTGGAGCGCCTGGAAGACGTATTGGCCAGCGAAGAGCCAGACATGGTCCTGGTCCATGGTGATACCACAACCACCTTTGCCGCTGCTCTGGCTGCTTTTTACCGCCAGGTGGCCGTAGGCCACGTGGAGGCAGGTCTCAGGACGCATGAGAAGTACTTTCCCTTTCCAGAGGAGCTCAATCGCCGTCTGACAGCTTCTTTGGCAGACCTGCACTTTGCCCCAACGGCTGCTGCCCGTGCAAACCTGTTGGCCGAGGGGATAAATTCAGGACAGATTCAGGTAACAGGGAACACTGCTATTGATGCCCTCTTTCATGTGGTAAGACCCGACTACCAATTTTCCGATAACCGTTTGAGCGCATTGGACTTTGAGCGGAGTAGAATACTAGTGGTGGAGGCTCATCGACGGGAGAACCTGGGCCGGCCTTTGGAGCAAATCTGCCGGGCTGTAGTCACCCTGGTTGAGCGGCACAGTGACGTAGAGGTTGTTTTTCCTGTACACTTAAATCCACGGGTGCAGGAGCCTGTAAGCAGGATCTTAGGCGGCAGGCCCCGGGTACACCTCCTTCAGCCTCTTGGTTATGGGGATTTTGCCAACCTCCTGGCCCGGTCCTATCTGGTGCTGAGTGATTCCGGGGGTATTCAAGAAGAAGCTCCTTCGTTAGGGCGGCCTGTGCTGGTACTCAGGTCGGTTACGGAGCGTCCCGAGGCCGTGGCAGCCGGAACCGTGCAGGTGGTAGGGACGGAACAGGAGGCGGTGGAGACAGCGGCAGAACGACTCCTTACAGACCCCTCCGCTTATGAACGCATGGCTCGAGCTACCAATCCCTTCGGAGACGGACGTGCTGCCCGTCGCATACTAACAGGATTGCGGCACTGGTTTGAACTGCAGACAGAACCGCCTGAGGAGCTGAACCAATAGGCCCTCTTCTTCTTGGTGAGTTCTGCCGGCGTTAAGAAGGGGGTGTAGTATGGCTCCGCCACGACGACTGCAGTGGGTCTTTGCAGCTAGTACATTCACCCTGGGGCTGGCAATTGCTGTTATTGGTGGTTACTACTTTGGTAATTGGCTGGACAATCGTTTCTCCACTGGCAGCCTTTTTTCCATTCTCCTTGTCCTAGTGGCTATTGTAGGAGGCTTTGCCAACCTGTATCGTTCTTTTCTTGGCCGAAGTAGCAGGTAACAATTACCGCTTGCTTGTCAGAAAAGCGGAATGGTACACTTGTGTGGATGAAAAAAAGTGGTAGCCAGGTCTCACGTCCTGTGCTGTGATCGGTGCGCGAGATAATAAGGCAAAGTGAGGATAAACGGGTGGAGAAACTGGTTATAACTGGCGGTTACCCGTTACAGGGAAAGGTAAGGGTAGCCGGGGCCAAGAATGCTGTTTTGCCGCTGATGGCCGCAACCCTTATGTTGACAGGGGAAACGGTGTTGGAAGAGGTTCCGGCGTTGGAAGACGTGGATACCATGGTTCAGGTGCTGGCGTACCTGGGCATTGAGGCTCGCTCTGATGTTCCCGGACAACTCTGCTTAAAGCCCGCTGCGGAAGGTGTTGTAGCGGCCCCGTACGAGTTGGTCCGGCGCATGCGGGCTTCTTTCCTTGTTTTGGGGCCGCTCTTGGCTTGCCGGGGTCGGGCTGAGATCCCCTTGCCTGGAGGATGTGCCATAGGGACTCGGCCGGTCGATTTGCATCTTAAGGGTATGCAGGCTTTAGGGGCCGAAGTTGTGCTCAACCAAGGCACCATCAGTGCCCGTGCTGGCAGGCTAAAGGGGTGCCATATTTACTTGGATTTTCCCAGCGTCGGGGCTACCGAAAATATCCTTATGGCTGCCACCTTGGCCGAAGGTGAAACCGTCATTGAAAATGCCGCTGTGGAACCAGAGGTAGTGGATCTGGCGAACTTCCTGAGTGGCGCCGGAGCTAAGATTAAGGGTGCGGGTACCAGTATTGTTCGTGTCAAGGGTGTAAAGGAGCTAAGAGGTACCAGGCACAGCATTATTCCCGATCGGATCGAAGCAGGGACCTTCATGGTTGCTGCTGCCATAACCGGCGGCTCAGTTACGGTGGA
The DNA here is from genome assembly GCA_012735455.1 of Bacillota bacterium. Classification (GTDB taxonomy): domain Bacteria; phylum Bacillota; class DTU030; order DUMP01; family DUMP01; genus JAAYHG01. The sequence continues at coordinate 2,446 of JAAYHG010000060.1, read as the reverse complement.
GAATGTGGTTTACGAACACCTCAAGCCGGTGGTGGCCAAGCTCATGGAGATGGGCTGCTCTGTGTCTGTTCTGGAGAGCGGCGACGCTCTCAGGGTAGATGCGCCATCTGGCCTTAAGGCGGTGGATATTAAGACAATGCCGTACCCTGGTTTCCCCACGGACATGCAGTCTCCCTTTCTCGCACTAGCTACCCAGACCCAAGGTACCAGCGTGGTTACCGAGACCGTATTTGAGAACCGTTTCCTCCTGGTACCAGAACTCAAACGCCTAGGGGCCAACGTGCGTACCGAGGGCCGCACTGCGGTGATTGAAGGCAAGACCCCCCTAACCGGGGCAAAGGTGAAGGCTCCGGACTTACGGGGTGGGGCTGCTTTGATCCTGGCGGCTTTGGTGGCTCAGGATGAGACAGAGGTGCACAATCTTTATCATGTCAAACGTGGCTACGAGAACCTGGAAGAAAAGCTCGCGGGGCTAGGAGCTCGTGTAAGGCTGGTTGTTGATAATTGAGAGTGACGCCCGGGTGTCAGCCCGGGCGTTGGCATACCCGTCCGCATGCGCTCATATAGATTTAAGAGCCGACTAACTAGGCCGGTGCTGCAGGGTTGGGGGGAGAGGCGCTTGCGGAAGTTTTTCGCCTGGGTCTGCATGTTTGTTCTTTTTGTGGTCATTGTGGTACCTGCTGCCATTGTCAGCTTTCCGGGAGGGTTAGAGAGCCCGGAGCCGCAGTCGTCTCCAAGGGTGGCAGAGAGAGGGGAGGGACAGCTCTTGCGTGTCTTTATGGCCCAGAGCGGTGAGATTGAACAGCTGCCCTTAGAAAAATACCTGGTGGGTGTGGTGGCTGCTGAAATGCCGGCCAGGTTTGAGACAGAGGCTCTGCGTGCTCAGGCTGTGGCGGCACGCACTTATGCCTTACGGCGCCTCAAGGCCTATGGTGGTTCTGGTTGTGCCAGTCATCCGGAGGCAGATGTTTGCACTGAGCCCACGTGCTGCCAGGCTTGGCTGTCGACGAGCGAGCTCCGCCAGCGGTGGGGCCTCCTGGCTTACCCCCGCTACCATGAACGTATTGCTGAAGCCGTGGCGGCCACTGCCGGGTTGGTGGTCACTTATGATCACGAACTGATTGATCCTGTCTACCACGCCACTTGTGGCGGTATGGGTACAGAAGACTCAGAGACAGTGTGGGGTAACGCTCTTCCCTACCTGCGTCACGTTGCCTGTGGGTTTGATGAGGATCCACCCCATGCCGGGGATGAGGTTGTATTTACCCTGGCAGAGCTGGGGCAGCGACTGGGTGTGAACCTAAGTGCGCCTGTTACCTCTGGTCTAGACCTGGCAGTAGCCAGCCGTACCAGTGCAGGTCGAGTCAAGGAACTGCGGGTGGGAAGCACGACCCTCGCCGGGACAGAGGTAAGAAAGCTTCTGGGGCTTAATTCCACGGGCTTTAGCTGGCGTTTGACAGAAGATGATAAGGTAGTGTTTAGCACCTACGGGAACGGCCACGCCGTAGGGATGTGTCAGTACGGAGCCAACGGTCTGGCCAAGCAAGGGCAAGACTTTCGAGCAATCCTCAAGTATTACTACACGGGTGTGGATGTGGGGCCTGTGCCAGGAGTTTCAGAATAGGTATAGCGCACCCCTGCTCTGGCAAAACTAGATTAGGGGTGAATATTATGGAAAAAAAGAGATTGGGTTCTCGATCATTCGCCGGGCTAAGACATTGGTGGCATGACCTACTCCGCTCCCAAGGGCGAAGTTGGGCCCGGCGTCAAGTAGCCCTGGGATCACTCGTCCTGATGGTTGTTGTTACTGTTGCCGGTGTGTTTTATCTTGCCAGCGATTGGAACAGTGGGCGTTATTTGGAGGGTGAAGAGTTCTACTGGGAAGCGCCCCTGGTTCCTGCAAATCCTGAGCCGGTGGAGGAGGAAAAACCCACTGACGTGCCAAAACCTACGGCGCCCACCACACCCAGTTCTGCTGCTGCGCAAGTGAAGCCCGCTCCCCAGGAGGAGAAGCTCGAACCCACAGAACCTGTAACAGAGGTGGGTACAGCCGACCCCGGTCCAGAGCCAGAGGAACCGCTGCAGGCGGTGATGGCCCCTGGACAGGCCTTCAGTGCACTGATTCGACCGGTTAACGCCGAAATCACTTCACCCTTCGGGTGGCGTAAGCATCCGGTCTTTGACGACTGGCGCTTCCACCCCGGGGTGGACATGGCGGCTCCCTTGGGTAGCGAGGTCAAGGTCGTGCTGGCGGGGACGGTGGCTGAGGTAAAGGAAGATCCTGTGTTGGGCAGGGTTGTTGTTATCGAACATGGTGACAAACGCCACAGTACTTACGCTCACCTGGAAGAGATTATGGTGGAGGTTGGTGAGCCCGTTGCGCAGGGCGAGGTAATCGGCACCGTAGGTCAAACAGGGGTGGCGGCCGAGCCACATCTACACCTGG
>JAAYHG010000059.1 GCA_012735455.1 Bacillota bacterium | reverse complement strand
GCTCGTAACCCCCCCATTCTCTACCACAGCCCAAAACCCATTAGAGCTGACTTCTACAACTAGACAAGGAATGCCCAGGCACACCACGCCACCCTCTTCGCACTTTGAGTAACCATGCCGCCCCCTCCGCGAACCCCTGTTCTTTTGCTGCCGAAGTCACAAACACCTGGGCTTGGCTCCCTAAGGCAGCTAACTCTGAACGGCAGAAAGCCAGATCGAAGTCCGTGTGCGGTATGAGGTCTGCCTTGGTTATAATGACAGCAGCGGCCTCACGGAAAACCCGCGGGTATTTGGCAGGTTTATCATTCCCTTCGGTAACGCTCAGTACAGCTACCTTGGCCTGTTCACCCAGATCGAAGGCAGCAGGGCACACTAGGTTGCCGACATTCTCCACCAGCACCAAATCAAGTTTGGTCATGGGCAGCTCTGCCACGGCACTGGCCACCATCTGGGCGTCCAGGTGGCAGGAGCCCCCTGTGTTGATCTGCACCACAGGAACCCCTAGTCGTTCGATACGCTCCGCATCTCGCGTTGTGGCGATATCCCCTTCTACCACGGCAACAGCAGCCTCTCGGGTCAAGAAAGGCAGGCTTTTTTCTAACAAGGTGGTTTTTCCGGCCCCAGGCGAGCCAATCAAGTTTATCACTGTTATCCCTTGGCGCTCAAAGGCACGCCTGTTTTCCGCCGCCAAGTCAGCGTTAACCTTAAGCAGATCCCGGGCTAAAACGACTTTCACGCCAACACCTCCCACTTATTTACTGCCCAACTATTCCCCCTCGTAATACTCTACATAGAGCTCGTCCCCTTGAAGGAGCTGAACTGTAAGAGACCCGCAGCGGGGACAGCTGACATAGGGCCAACCTGGGGGGGAATACTCATGGTGGCAAGCACAGCAGCGAAGAAAGATCGGCAGCTTTTCTACTGTGAGTTCCGCACCAGCACACTCAGTACCCTGGCTCAAGGCCGCAAAAGCCAGACTTAATGCCTCCGGCAGAGCACCATGACCGGCACCTACAACGAGATGGACTTTCGTTACCCTAGCTATCCCCTGTTCTTTGGCGCTCACGGCCACCATCTCCAAGAGTCCCGCGATAAGAGACACTTCATGCATACTGCCTGCCTCCAAGTCAAGCCGCCCTCGCACAGACAAGAGAACAACAACTAATATCCCAGCAGGAGTATTTGAGTAATCTCGCTAATATATGCCAATATGGACTTAGGTAAGAGAAAGGAGTGTCAGGATGTACTGGGACGTTGTAATTGTGGGCGGCGGTGGTGCCGCGCTTTGCGCCGCCTTAAGTGCAGCCGAAACTGGAGCCAAAGTTCTTATCCTCTCGAAAACAAAGTTGGGACTGGGCAACTGCACCGCTGTGGCCGGCGGTAACTTTACCGTTGGTGTGGGTGGATTTAGACCTGAGAAACATCAAGAAAAAACAAGGGAAACCGGCCGCTGGATTAACGACGCACAGCTGGTGGAGATCCTGGCTGCCGAGGGTCCTACGACCTTAACCGCTCTCACAAGATACGACGTCAAGATGGACCTAACACCTGGCATGATTTCTGTGGCCCCGTACGCGGCCCGCGTCATTACTGCAGGTACGGCCTTTACCCTGCCGCTCGTTCGGGCGATTCAGGATAACCCTAACATTAGCATCGAAGAACGGGCCTTGGTGACAGAAATACTCATCAAGGATAACAAGTGCCATGGAGTTGAATACCTTGATCTCAAAAAAGGAAGCGTCGAGCAGGTAAGAACCAAGGCAGCAGTGGTGGCCACAGGCGGTTTCGGCCAGCTTTATGAACGTACGGACAACCCAGTTCGCACCACTGGCGACGGCTACGCTCTCATTTATAATCTGGGCCTCACCCTAACGGATATGGAGTTTGTACAGTTCTTCCCCCTGGGTTTTGCAGATCCTAACCTTCCGGGCTGGATGATCCCCCTGTCCCTTATCGATCATGTTCCCCTCACCAACAACCAAGGATATGAGTTTCTGCGCGCCAAGCTGCCCGAATGGGGGCTGAAATCCGGGGCTGGCGCAGAACGCTATGCCCGGGAT
>JAAYHG010000058.1 GCA_012735455.1 Bacillota bacterium | reverse complement strand
TTGGATGTGCTTTGGGGCCAGGGAACTCCTACTGACACCTTGAAGGCTTTGATCACGGAACTGGGTTGCAGCGAGGTCAAGTGGTCTGAAGATGCTCCTTTGAACACAATGAACACAATTACTATACGTCCCGGTACGCTAGATGAGATGGAAGCTCAAATCATTGGCCATGTGCTTGAGCAGCCAAACATGACTCAGAAGGAAGCGGCACATATCTTGGGCATAAGCCGCACCACGTTATGGAAGAAGGTCCGCAAGTACAATATCTTAACATAGATAAACGGGCACAAGTTCAGAAAGTGGACGTAACGGCAACTAATTGGGCGCGGAAGCGCTTTTTTTGTTGGCATGGAAGTTGCATGTAATAGGAACAGGGAGGGGCAGGGATGGGAGCAGGAAATAATTATCGCGTAGAGATTTCTGATCGTTGCATCCAGTGTGGAATGTGTGCGGAATACTGCGGCTTTGGTGTACTTGTACTAGTTGAGAATTTCATTCAAGTGCGCCCTACGGGTTGTAGTGGTTGCGGTGCTTGTGCAGAAGTCTGTCCTGAACAGGCCATTCGTATTGTACCAGTCGAGCCAAGTCAGCGGCAAGAGGCTGGGGTGGCAGTTCCCTTAACGGACTTAAGAGAATTCGTAATGGCGGTACTCTTGCGCATCGGTGTGCCGGAAGACGAAGCTAGCATTGTCACTGCGTCACTCCTGGAAGCCGATCTCCGTGGCACTTCGTCGCACGGCGTTGCCAGATTAGCCGGGTATATCAAGAGAATTAGACTTGGTTTGATGCAGGCCGCTACCGACTTTAAGGTGGAAAAACAGTCGGGAGTAGTAGTGGTTTGTGATGCGGGTAACGGCTGGGGGCAGGTAGCCGGTTTACGGGCTATGGAGCTCTGTATTAAATCTGCCAAACGGTATGGTGTTGGTGTGGCAACCGTGAAGAGGAGCAATCACTTTGGGCTGGCCAGTTTTTATACGCTGGCTGCGTCCCGGGCAGGACTCATAGGTCTGGTGATGAGTAATACTGGCCCCTCCATGGCAGCCTGGGGCGGTAAGACCCCTGTGTTAGGAACAAACCCCATCAGTGTGGCAGCACCAGCGCCGTGGGGGGAGTTTTGTCTGGATATGGCGCTCACCACTGTGGCGAAAAGCAGGATCAGGCTGGCGGGTAAGGAAGGGCACGAGATTCCGCCTACGTGGGCACTAGATGAGTTTGGTCGGCCAACAACTGACCCAACAATAGCTCTCAAGGGTACGCTGCAACCGGCAGGCGGTGCAAAGGGTTATGCTGCTGCTTTATTAGTGGACCTACTGAGCGGAGTCTTGAGTGGCGGAGCATATGCAACGGATGTGCGAGGTTCGATGGATTCCAGTGGGTTGGCGAACGTAGGTCAGTTCGTGGCTGCCTTAGATCCAGTATTTTTCTTAGGGTCAGAAGAATGGGAGCAGCGCCTTACAGACTGGGCTGCAAAAATCAAGGTAGACCAGGGAGATGTTCGGATCCCAGGCGAACGAGCCGAGGCTGCACGCAGCCGAAATGCTGTGCATGGAATATCCATTGGACCTAAGACACGGGATGAGCTATCTCTGCTGGCTACAGAATTAGGGCTTACCGTACCCTGGAAGTAAGAGGAGTTTATACTACGCAAAAAAAGTGAGATGGGGGGAAGAGATGAAGCCGGTTTTAGGTGTTCTCTTGGGCGAAGCTGCTGGGATCGGTCCGGAGATAGTAGCAAAACTATGTGCAGAGGACCGTCTGCTCCCTTATTGCTGGCCGGTGCTGATGGGAGACTTGCGGGTCTTTGTTAAAGCCCAAGAAATAACAGGCACTAGTTTTCCTGTCACGGTAATAGAAGACGTATCACACGCGAACTGGGAAGGCCCGTTACCCTTTCTTGATCTGAGAGACCTGGATGCTGCTACTGTCAAGCCAGGCGAACTGAATGCCTACTCCGGGCGGGTGACTGGCAACGCATTAGTCAAGGCCCTGCAACTCAGCCAAGCAGGAGCGTGGGC
>JAAYHG010000057.1 GCA_012735455.1 Bacillota bacterium | reverse complement strand
CTTTGAGGATGAGGGCCAAGTTGTGTTATTATCTGGAGCGCCGGGGGTTCTCATGGGATGACATTGGGTGGGTGTTAAAGGAGCTCAGTATTGAGACGTAAACTGGTACTCCTTGACAAGGCCAGGGGGTTGGCTTAGAATAAAAACATACATGTGCTTTTGAAACTGAGGTGGCTTAAGGTACTAGTGCAACACAGAGCAGGCTTGCTGCAGCCGAGTCCTACTCGGCTTCTTTATATGAAGGAGGTGAAAGTTATTAACCTAACTCCGTGGCTTTTGTTAAGTTTTTGCCTAGCAGTACTGACCTTTATTATGGGTTATGCTGCCCGTAAGTATATTGCCGAGGCCAAGATAGCTTCGGCGGAGGAGGCAGCAAGAAAGCTTCTTGAAGAAGCTGAAAAAGAGGCTGAAGCCAAGAAGCGGGAAGCCCTGTTAGAGGCCAAGGAAGAAATACACCGCCAGCGTAATGAGCTGGAACGGGAAAATAGGGAGCGTCGTAGTGAACTACAACGCCTAGAGCGTCGCCTAGTTCAAAGGGAAGAGAGTCTCGATCGTAAGGTTGAGGCTATAGAGAAGAAGGAGGAGCAGCTGGAAAAGAGGGAGAAACAGATCCAGGTTACCCAGGAGAAGGTGGAAGAGACTTACCAGGCCCAGGTGCGGGAACTAGAGCGCATCTCCGGCCTAACCTCTGAAGAAGCTCGTGCCCTTCTGCTTTCTAATGTTGAAAATGAGATCCGTCACGAAACAGCTCTTCTCATAAAGAACATTGAGACCGAGGCCAAAGAAGAAGCAGACAAGCGCGCTCGCGATATTATCTCCCAGGCTATCCAGCGTTGTGCTGCTGACCATGTGGCTGAGGCTACTGTCTCAGTGGTATCCCTGCCCAATGACGAGATGAAGGGACGGATTATTGGGCGCGAGGGTCGAAACATCCGTGCGCTGGAGACAATGACTGGTATTGATCTAATCATCGATGATACACCTGAGGCAGTTATTATTTCCGGTTTTGATCCGGTGCGGCGTGAGGTGGCGCGAATAGCCCTAGAAAAGCTAATCTCCGACGGTCGTATCCACCCAGCACGGATCGAGGAAATGGTGGAGAAAGCCAAGAAGGAAGTCGACACCTATATCCGTGAAGAGGGTGAGCAGGCCACCTTTGAAACTGGAGTCAACGGTCTTAATCCAGAATTGGTTAAGCTGCTTGGACGCCTTAGATTTAGAACAAGCTATGGGCAGAACGTTCTTAAGCACTCTATTGAGGTGAGTCACCTGGCCGGTATCATGGCGGCAGAACTTGGCGCTGATATTGGTCTGTGTAAACGAGCTGGTCTCCTGCACGACATTGGCAAGGCAGTGGATCATCAAGTAGAAGGCCCGCACGTCACAATTGGAGCGGACCTGGCCAAGAAGTACAATGAATCCCCTGAGATTATCCATGCGATTGCCGCTCACCACAATGATGTGGAGCCGAACACGGTGGAGGCTATCTTGGTGCAAGCGGCAGATGCCCTTTCTGCGGCTCGTCCCGGTGCGCGGCGCGAAACCCTTGAGGCGTACATCAAGCGGCTTGAAAAGCTTGAAGAAATTGCAGACTCATTCGAGGGAGTAGATAAGGCTTACGCCATTCAAGCGGGTAGAGAAGTGCGGATTATGGTTAAGCCAGAAAAGATCGATGACTTGGCGGCGGTACGGCTAGCGCGAGACATAGTACGACGGATAGAAGACGAACTGGATTATCCGGGACAAATCAAGGTGAACGTTATCAGAGAGACACGGGCAGTGGATTATGCAAAGTAGGCGGGGAGCTTACCCGCCTGCTTTTTGTTACGAAAGGTGTTGCTTGCAGGGATGGGCTTTGAAGGTGCCGAATAGGTCAAGGGTAGTACACCTTATCTGTATCCCACTTTTATACGCGTAGAAGGTGAGTATCATGGGGGTTGGGGAGAAAGTTGAAAATCAAGACTTTCCGGAAGTAGTGCTAGAGTGGTTGCTTATTCATCCAGCCATTGTCAGCATCGAGCTACAGCCGCCGCAGAGTCTCCGGTTAGCGTTTTTTGTGCGTGGACTGCTGGACACTCGCGAGCGCAGCGGCTTTGAGGAGGAGCTCATTGCTAGCATGGAGGTGCTTGGGTACCTGCTACCGGGCCGGAACCAGAGCATAAAAGTGGAGTGGCTTGCAGCCGAAGGACTTAGCATGATTGTACTCCACGTTGCCGGGATCCCGGAGCGCAGGACGGTCGGGCTCTGGGTTGCCATCTTGAAACGTCGTTTTGAACAGCGTTTGTTGGAGGATGGTGAAGTGGTAGAAGGTCCTGTGCTGCGCATTGGCACAGGTATGAATCGGCCCTTGCACGGAAAGACTGGCACCAGTATCGTAGCGTTTCGCGCCGAGGGAGGCCTTCGGGTCTACCACTATGGCTGCGATAAATAAGAGCAGTGAGGAGGAGGGCGGTGAGGGTTTTGGCTCTGGGGGATATAGTGGGCAAACCGGGCCGTATAGCTGTTCGACAATTAGTGCCGCATTTGCGCAAAGAGCTCAATGCAGATCTGGTTATTGCCAATGGCGAAAATGCCGCGGGTGGGTTTGGACTGACTCCGCAGCTGGCCTAAGAACTTTGGGAGGCAGTGATAGACCTCCTAACCAGTGG
>JAAYHG010000056.1 GCA_012735455.1 Bacillota bacterium | reverse complement strand
CCGCAAACCGGCGCCGGACAAGGCTTTGTGTTCTCTTTTTATCTAGGCGCTGTAGAACTTGGGTGGAGCCCAACCCATCAATTGAGACTGTTGAGAGCTGCTATGGACTCTATCAGGAACCCACGCCAGATCTTATCATTGGCCTTGGCGGCGGAAGCTCCATGGATGTGGCCAAGGCAGTGGCTGTACTGGCTACAAATGGCGGCCACATAAGTGACTATGAGGGCTATGAAAAAGTGAGAGTGGACAAGCGGCCCCTGGTTGCCATTCCGACCACAGCTGGAACCGGTAGCGAAGTGACCGCATCCACCGTAATAACAGACCGCAAGCGACAAGTTAAGATGGCTATTATTAGCAATAAGGTAAAGCCAGAATACGCACTGGTCGACCCCGAGCTCACTCTCACGATTCCACCAGCCCTCACAGCCTCTACAGGCATGGACGCTCTAACTCATGCTATCGAGTCTTATGTTTCAAAGGAGGCCATTCCAGAAACGCAGGCCTTGGCGCTACATGCCATTAGGCTGATTGGCCGTAGCATTCGTAAAGCAGTCCTATATGGTGACGATGCACGGGCGCGGGACGACATGATGATGGGCAGTCTTCTGGCGGGCATGGCTTTTGCCATCTCCAAGCTTGGTAACGTCCATGCCATGGCCCATCCCTTGGGAGGAATATTCGATGTACCGCACGGATTCGCCAATGCAATTGTTCTGCCCTATGTAATGAATTTCAATGCCCTTGCCGCTCCTGAATTGTTCACGGACATAGCACAAGCACTGGGCGGTAACATCCACGGTCTCAGTACGCGTGAAGCAGCGCTCTTGGCTGTAGATTTAGTGAAGGAACTCAATCATGACATTGGAATTCCTGCTGATCTTAAAGGGTTTGGTGTTAACGAAGATGCCCTGGACAAGCTGTGTGAGGACGCCATGATCAGTGGCAATATAAAGGTTAATCCTCGCCGTACCACCGTCAAGGACATTAGGAGTCTCTACCTGCAGGCCATTAGAGGCACGTTCGAATCATAGAGAAGGAGTGAGAAAGGTGAAGCGGAGAAATGGTTTCTTGGTGTCAGGTCTGGTTTTGTTGCTCATCCTGAGTCTTCTCTCTGGTTGTGGAGGTGGTACTGAGACGCAACAGGGAGCTACGGCTGACGATAAGCCAATTGAGATTAAACTAGCTCATTCCTCCCCGGCAACCAACGACCGATTGGAGCCTGCCTGCCAAGAGTTCGCTAAAGCTGTGGCTGAAAAGACGGGTGGTAAGATCAAGGTTACAACTTACCCCGCATCGCAATTGGGGGGCGAACGTGAACAGCTTGAAGGGGTCCAGATGGGCACCATTGAAATGGCGGCCCTGAGCAGCGGCCCGTTCCCCGGAATTTTCCCTGATATCATGGTGTTTGATATGCCTTATCTTTTCTATACACGAGAGGCTGCTTTTAAGGTCTTGGATGGCCCCGTTGGTGACGAAGTCCGAGATCGCCTGCTGCAAGAGACAGGTGTAAGGGCACTGGTTTGGGGTGAAAACGGTTTCCGTCACTTTACTTCTAATGTGCGGCCGATAGTGAAACCGGAAGATATGCGGGGCCAAAAGATACGTACTATGGAAAACCCGGCCCACATGGCTATCGTTCGTGTTATGGGTGGCGACCCAACACCCATGGCCTTTGGTGAAGTCTATACAGCACTAGCACAAGGGACAGTTGACGGGCAAGAGAATCCGATCTCCCTCATTACTTCCATGAAATTCCACGAGGTACAGAAGTAT
>JAAYHG010000055.1 GCA_012735455.1 Bacillota bacterium | reverse complement strand
TGTCTCTATGAATTATCCCCCGTTGGTGCGCATGGGCCAACGCGGCCCCGATCTGCCGGCCCAATTCGGCTGCTGTTTGCGGTGACAGGGGACCCTGGTTACGCAGGTAGTCTTTCAGGTTAACTCCATGCACATACTCCATTACTATAAACAGTTTTTCGCCCTCTTGACCCACGTCATAGATAGAAACAATATTGGGATGGGATAGACGCGCTGCTGCCCTTGCCTCGCGCTGGAAACGATCCACGAATTCAGGATTAGAAGCATACTGCTCACGCAGGACCTTTATGGCCACAGGGCGATCCAAAAGTGTGCAGTGTGCTTTGTACACCACAGCCATACCGCCCTCGCCTATTTTCTCCAGCATGTGATAGCGTCGGGCCAGTAACTCCGCCACCTACCTCACCTCCTTCAACGCCGTTGCAATTAAATTGGCTGCTATGGGAGCAGCGACTGCACCGCCGCTGCCACTATTCTCCACCACCACAGCCACCGCCACCCGCGGCTGCTCTGCAGGAGCAAAACCTACATACCAGGCATGCGGCGGACCATGGGGATTCTCTGCGCTACCAGTCTTGCCGGCCACCTCCAGACCGGAGATTGCAGCCAAACGTCCTGTGCCCTTTCTAGTCACCTCAACCAACATCGGAAGCACAGTTGCCGCAATCTCAGGGGTGGTGAGTGTACTCATTTGTACCGGCTGCGTTCTCGCCACCACTCGCCCGGCCAAACGGCGTTCAGAGACTAAGTAGGGCCGCATGATAACACCACCGTTGGCAAGGCCCGCGGTAAGCATGGCCATCGTCAAGGGGGTAGTCAAGGCTTGGCCCTGCCCAATAGCGCGCTGCGCTGTCTCTCCAGGACCTGGATCGCCTCGAGGAAAGGAACTGGCTGTCACGGGAAGGTCAAACTGAGGGACTGAATTAAAGCCCGCCTTCTCAGCTTGTACAGCCATTGCCTTGTTGCCTAGCTCCAAACCCAGCGTGGCGAAGGTGACATTACAGGAAACAGCCAGTGCCCGGGAGAGGGAGAGTTCTCCATGGGCTTCTGGACAGCGCACCATGTAGCCGGGCAGCTTGAGCTCCCCGTAGCAGCTATAGGTTCGCTCTAGAGTACCCTGATCTGCTGTCAAAGCTGCTAGCAAGGTCACCAGCTTTAGTGTGGATCCAGGCGGGTAAAGTCCCTGAGTCGCTCTATTCAGGAGCGGTGCTGCCCGGTCCTGGCTGACCTTAGACCAGTCGCGCTCCAGTATAGCCGGATCAAAGGAGGGCTGCGTTGCTAGGGCGAGTACGGCGCCACTTTTCGGGTCCAGCACCACGACGGCTCCCCTTCTCCCGGCTAAGAGACGCATCGCCTGCTCCTGAAGAGCCTTGTCCACGGTAAGGACCAGGTCTTCTCCTTGCCCGAACAATGAGGTGTTTAGCCCTAGTGCTGCCCAAAATGGGGGGCTACCCGTAAGCGCCTCCGCATAGCGCGCCTCTAAACCGCTGGCGCCAAGATCTGGGCTGAAATATCCTAGCACAGGCGCAAAAGCCCAACTGCTCTGGTAGCGGCGCTTGGTTTCACCAGGTACAGACTGGGCTAAAACTTCGCCATCACGGGCATAAATTCCTCCCCGTCGGCTCTGGCTATCCCAACCAGCCAGACGCCCACTATTGTATGCTGAATTCACCATCTGTGGCCGCTGCAGTACAGCCAGGTTAGTTAGTGCCAAGACGATAGCCGTAAAGGCCAGCACAAAGAACCGGAACAAACGCCCTATATTATTCTTCATGCCTCTTTAGCCTCCGCGGAGATCTTAAGCAGGAAACCAACACTCGCGAGTGATGTAACCAGTGAACTCCCACCATAGTTAAACAGAGGTAAAGTGACACCTGTCAGGGGAACCAGCCCCAAGGTGCCAGCTAGAATTACCAAGGACTGAAGGGCTAAGAGACTGGCTAGTCCGGTGCCTACCAAGAGGGTGAAATCATCACGACTGGAAAGTGCAGCTTTGAAGGCCCGCTCTAACAGCAGTAGGTAAAGGGAAATGAGCGCCACGGCACCAGCTATTCCTGTCTCCTCTGTCCAAGCCGCAAAGGTAAGGTCCGTGGTTACTGCGGGAATTATCTGCGGATAGCCCCGGCCTAAACCGGCCCCGAGAATGCCGCCCGAACTTATTGCCAGCAGGGACTGGATTACCTGAAATCCCCCCGCCTGAGGGCTGGCCCAAGGGTTGAGCCAGATGTCAATTCGTGCCTGTACATGGGGAAAGACGCGGTAAGCAGCTACCGCCCCAAGGATAAGGGTTAACAGGCCGCCGAGCAGATAATCCAACCGCGGAGCTGCCACGTAAAACTGACAAGCCAAGAGTCCAAAAAAAAGTAAGGCCGTACCCAGGTCGCGCTGGACGACCATCAACAACATGGTCAAAGCCAGCACCAGTACCAAGGGACCCAGGTAGGCAGGGTGCGGCAGCTTTACGGGTCCTAGACGCCAACCACGCACCATGAGCAACTCTTTTTTCTTGGTCAGATACCCTGCTATCCCTAAGCAGTACAGAATCTTTGCTGGCTCCGAGGGCTGAAAGCGCACCGGACCTAATACCAACCAGCTTTTCGCACCTCCTGCCTCCACGCCCCACAGCAG
>JAAYHG010000054.1 GCA_012735455.1 Bacillota bacterium | reverse complement strand
ATGTAGAGCGCTAAGTAGTGATGGTGGTTAACGACTGTTGCTAATGCTTCCGAGTTATCTCAATAAGGCCGGCATGAGCGTTCCCGCGCTTTCGGAATAACGAAGAACACAGCCTGCGCAACCTTACAAAGGAGTCTCTTCTGCTTGCGTCCCCCGGCAGAATACTCCTATAATAGCACTCTTTCTCCCCTACCCTACCCATTTTAGGCAAACAACTGTTTGAAATTGGGAGGTGAAATGATATACTATTCATTAGTACGGCACGGAATCTTAGGCAAATAGAGGTGGCCGGGGATGCGGAAGCGTACAGTAGGCCTTAGCCCGAGACAAGGACAGATGCTGAGTCTAATTCAAGATTGGATTAAAAAGCACGGATACCCCCCTTCTGTTCGCGAGATTGGGCACGCCATGGGCCTGAAATCTAGTTCCACAGTTCACATGCACCTGAAGCAACTTGAGGCTAAAGGTTATGTGTATCGTAACCCCAGTAAACCACGGGCTATTGAGGTGAAGGTCAACCAACCTGCGGATTTTGAAGAGGTGGTTCAAGTCCCAATTCTGGGGCGTGTGGCCGCCGGAGTGCCACTGCTGGCACAAGAGAACAGAGAGGGAAACTTTCCCCTACCTACTTCCTTGGCCGGGCGCGGGTCAACCTTCCTCTTGCGCGTTCGCGGTGATAGCATGGTGGAGGCCGGTATTCTAGACAGAGATTACGTGATAGTGAGACAGCAACCGACAGTAGAAAACGGCGAAATAGCAGTGGTGCTCATCGATGACGAGGCAACAGTCAAGCGCTTCTACAAAGAAAGCGGTCGAATCCGTCTTCAACCTGATAATGCCTTGTACCAACCCATTATTGTCAGCTCAGCTCAAGTTGTAGGTAAAGTCATCGGTGTTCTGCGCCTATTGTAGAAACATACGTCTCTCTATCTTTCTATGAACCCTCGAGAACCCTTGAAAAGAAAAAAGCCCCTAACTGGGCTTTTTGTGTTTTACAGCATGCTCTCCCAACGGCCACATCGGTCCCCCCAACGAGCAAGAATATTGCCCTCACTAGTGATGCTTATCACTTCGCACTGATTTGGGCAGCCCTGGCACTCGAAGCTAGAGGCCTGGTAGTCTAAGCGTGCAATTTGAAAACCTCGGAACTTGGTGGTGCCAGCACCGCCACGGACCTTCTCGCGAGCAAGAATCGCTGCACCCCATGCCCCCATTACACCATAGTATTGGGGCACATAAACGGTTATGCCAAGGGCCCGTTCGAACGCGGTCCGAATACCTGCATTCGCCGCCACCCCTCCTTGAAAAACCACAGGTGGCAGAATGTCCTTACCCTTGCCCACATTGTTTAGGTAGTTTCGCACAAGGGCCTCGCACAACCCGGCTACAATATCCTCGAGCTTGTGCCCCATTTGCTGTTTATGCACCATGTCTGACTCTGCAAACACTGTGCAACGTCCCGCAATCCTCACCGGGTTTGTAGCACGTAGGGCCAGGTTGCCAAACTCAGCAATAGGTATCCCTAAGCGCTCCGCCTGGTGGTCCATAAAGGAACCGGTGCCAGCAGCGCAGACGGTATTCATGCCAAAGTCTGTCACCACACCGTCCCGTAGTATAATGATCTTAGAGTCTTGTCCACCAATTTCCAACACTGTCTGCACATTGGGGACAAGGCTGGCTGCTGCCACGGCATGTGCCGTAATCTCATTCTTCACTATATCCGCGCCTACAACGACCCCAGCCAGAGTGCGACCACTCCCTGTGGTACCTACTCCAAGGACCTTGAATCCCGGGGGCAATTGCTGCTGCAATTCCACTAGTCCCTGCTGAAGAGCTTGTATCGGTTGTCCTTGCGTACGAAGGTAAGTGCTGGCAATGATTTCGTTGTGATCATTAGTTGCCACAAGATTGGTACTAACCGATCCAACGTCTATACCTAAATACCCGACCACACTACTTGCCCCTCTCTCCTGTTACGACGCTGGATAAGTAAATCAACAAAAGCTTCCACTCGTGTACGAATGCCGCCTTCGCCTGTTTGTTCATCCAAGAACAGGGTTAAGACGGGAATGTTCAGCTCGCGACTGACACGGGGCAGAATACTTTTGGCCACTATCTCGGGAATGCAGGCAAAAGGCGCCAGTTGGATGACACCATCAAAGCCCTGCTGAGCGTACAAAACAGTTTGGCCAATGCTGTTGACCCCATGCCCACCTACTAACTCGCTGAGAAAGGGCCGAGCGGCCCGTTTAACGTCTTTTTCGCCTGCCACTACTGCATTGCCCCGCGACCACTCAGCTAAGTAGATGGAACGGTCCGCCAACGCCCCCATCTCTTCCAGCAGAATCTGAACGTTATGATTAGCAAAAGGCTCCAAGACCACGTAAATCTCACCAATGAGGCCAATTTTTAGGGGACGACGGCTTCTATCCTGCTCAATACTCGCCAATCGGGCCAGGGCGTCACGCTCGGCATCTCGAATCTCTTGCAAAGAGCAGGCCTTGTCCAGTTCCTGTAGACAAGACTCGTAAACACGGCTGGTCTCTCCTTTGACCACTTCGTAGGGCCTGATGGAATGGGATGCCCGCTCCACACGATCAATAGCGTTGAGTTTCGCCCACACCCGTTGCAGGATCACCGGAAAACGCAGCCAAGTAAAGCCGTTTGACACCAAGGACATAATTGTACGGAAAAAGTCACCTGGGCGCTTAAGCGGTGGCTCAATAATGAATAGACGAATGTTGTAACCCAAGTCTTCCAAGATACGCCGGTGAAGTTCACCATAGTACCCGGCCCGGCAAGGCCCAATGCCACCTGTACTGACAATCGTGTCCGCACCCAATGCAAGTGCTTCAAGATAGGTGCCTAATAAGATTTTAAAAGGTATACAAGCAAACTCGGGGGCATACTTTGTCACTAAATCAAGAGTGTGCTTGCTGGGAGGCGGTGGGACAATCACCTCGTGGCCTAGTTCGGCAAACAACTGTTTGAAAACCGGTGGAGAACTGCCCATGTAGGGAAAGGTTATGCGCACCGTCCTTCCTCCTCGCCAACATATCAACAAATGCCTCGATTCTAGTATTGATTCCTCCTTCGCCGGTCTGTTCATCTAGGGTAAGGGTGATCATAGGTTTTGCCCGCTTTTTACACTCAAACTCCAGCAGCTTCCCAACCATCGCGTCGGGGCCACAGGCAAAATTACTGATATTAATAACTCCATCTATTTTAAGCGTACTGTCAAGCAAAACCTGCCCAGCCTGGAGCACAACGTTACTGTAGTGCCAAAACAAATCTTTATGCCGCCGATATCGTTTTTGCTCCCCCAATGGAACCATATCTGCCGTATAAACGCTAACTCCCATTTTGTGCAATTTCTTAAGGCTATTACCATTAAGAAAAGAATCATAAACGGCATACGGGTAACCCAGCACTGCTACCCTAAGCGCTCCACCACTTGGGATAATGGCACGCCGGTCGTGGTTTGGTACATCCTCTGTGTAATTGTGCAGACAATCCATGGGCAACCGGCCCTGCTCAATTTCGCGCTGAAAACGATTCTGAGCCGAACGCGCCGCACGATAAGCCAACCAAACACTTCCTTCGGGAGCCCATTGGCGCTGCAGCTTGTGGCAAAGGTCAAACAGGCGCCACGGATTGCCAAGGTCCCCCCTAGGCACAATCAGCGGTGGCAGTTGGCAGAAAGCGCTGCTTACCATTTCCGGCAAGCCTAGAAACTTGGGACAGAAGGTAGCCTTCGTACCGACATTGACCATGCGAGGTAGAAAGATGGCATCCACTTTGTCTTTGGCAGCCAAATAAGCAATGTGCCCGTGCAGCACCTTTACTGGGACACAAAGGTCCGTGGATGCCTCCTTGACACCATGGTCTAAGATCCCTTTGTTGGTAAGGGGGGAGACAATAACCTTGTGGCCCAACTTAGTCCAGAAAGTATGCCAAAAAGGCAAATAGGAATAAAAATAAAGAGCCCGAGGAATGCCAATTCGCAACAAAACAGCCCTCCTCCCAGAAGCTGGTATACTTACCAGCATCCAACCACACTATACCCCTCGGGCTACTTATAGTCAACTGTCTCAGAATGAGCCAGCGGATCTTTGAGGTTAGTTCTACGCAGTAAAAGTCAAAAGAGCCTTACAAGGTTAACAAACCTCGTTCCAGCAACGCCTGTGCAACCTGTAAGACTGCAAATTCGGTCTGAAATCGGGTCAAGCCACCCTGAAGGTAAACTACGTACGGTGGCCTAAGCGGTGCATCCGCGGATAGTTCCAAAGAAGCACCCTGCACAAAAGTCCCTGCTGCCATGATAACGGGCGTATCGTAACCAGGCATAGGAGCACCCTCAGGCTTGACATGACTGTTGATGGGTGATGCTGCCTGGATCGCTTGGCAAAAGGCTAAAACCTCCTCCTCCCCTTCCAGACAGATTGCCTGGACAATATCGTGACGTTCTTCACAAGGGTTAGGGAACACCTTGTAACCGAGGCGTTGAAAGAAGGCCGCGGCAAACACCATTCCCGCTAAAGCCTCCCCTACCATGTGCGGAGCCAAGAAAAAGCCTTGAAAAAGCAGGCGATTAACTCCCAGATTAGGACCACATTTACTGCCAAGTCCTGGTGCTGTGAGACGACTTGCAGCCAATTCCACCAAGGACTCCCTGCCCACGACATAACCTCCACAGGGAGCCAATCCACCGCCGGGATTCTTGATTAGAGATCCAGCAGTCAGATCAGCGCCCGCTGCTGGTGGTTCCTTGCCCTCAACAAACTCACCGTAACAGTTGTCCACAATGGTAACGATATGCGGGTTTACCTCTTTTACAGCTCGAATCAGGCGCGCTATTTCCTCTATACTAAGGGAAGGACGTAAGCTGTAACCACGGGAACGTTGAATAAGAACAGCGCTGGTGTTTTCCCTTATCGCTTTACGCACCGCCGCTAGGTCAAAATCACCCCCGCTCCACATAAACTCCCTGTAACTCACCCCCAGATCTTGCAGCGACCCGCTACCTGGACCACCCTGTATAATCTCTCCTAAGGTATCGTATGGTTTTCCTGTCAGGGCTAGTAGTTCTCTCCCTGGCCGTAATACCCCATAAAGGCAAAGAGCCAGAGCATGTGTGCCAGAAACAATTTGGCCGCGCACCAAAGCCGCCTCTGCACCAAAGACCCTAGCATAGATCTCCTCTAGCTTCTCTCGCCCACTGTCATCATAACCATAGCCGTTGCTTGCTGCAAAGTGAAAATCGCTAACCTGTGCTTGTGTAAAGGCCCGAAGGACCCTGTGCTCGTTAAACCATCCTATCTCGAAAATACGCTCTAGCGCGGCTTTCACTGTGCCATCTCTTAATGTCTCCTGGGCTAGTGCCACCAGCCGTTGATCAAGAGGTGTCAGCTGCGGTATCTTCAAACGAACTCCTCCTTGTGTTGGGTTGGGGCTGTCTCATCATTAGCTGCTGATACTACCCTTATTATAGCTTGTTGTCCTTACTTTGGAAGTCTAGCCTTTGATTCCCTTCCGTGAGAAATGTTCTGTGGATGCTACCGCACCACAAAAAAGACACTTTCCTGCCTCTAACGAGGCCTGCCGCCAAACCAGGGGGGCCGTAGCCAATCCTAAACGCTCCCCTTCTGCTTTCCCCCATTTACGACCCCAACAAAACCCGAACAGCAAAACTAGCACCCACGAGATTAAGAGCCAACCCAGGACGATATTGCTCATACTGATCCCTCCTTCCCCCACGGATACCGCGCCACGTGTAGCACCAAGGGTAACACCAAGCAAGTAAGCAACATCTTGAGCGGGGCCAAAAGCACGGCAGTAGTAAGCAAGGCCAGTCCCGCGAGAGATGCCTCCACCACTCCCCACTTCTGGGCTAAATTGACTCGAAGCCCTGTTTTTTCATCCTCAGCACGATCAAGGACATCATCCCAGAGCTGAATACCAAATATTAAGACCACAGAGGACAGCAACTCGTGCCACCCCGCTAGACAGAGCCCCAGTACCAATGCCGCCACTACCTCTACCCAGGCTGGAAAGCCACTGGGCAAAATCCAGTGGCTACTTCCCAACATTCCAGTTGCATAGCTAGCCAAGAAGAGGGTAAACGCCCACCCGGGTCTAAGCCACGCCCCCACAGCATAAAAGAACAGGGCATACGCTACCACTCCCCGGTCCATGAGGCAAGCCAAATTCGGTTGACCCGCAGAATCATCTCCGTCCAAGTAATCATCCAAGATCTTTATACTCAGGCCAACAACAAAGAGGGACAGCATCCCGCAAGCCACCTCAACAAAGGAGGTGCTGGACATAAGACTTCACCTCACGGAAACCACGCTTGTATAAAGCTGAAATGGGAAAAAGCCTGTGGCCAGGAAGTTCAAGCTTTAGTTTCGCCAGACCAGATACGGCCCCTGGCAGATCCATCTTGTTTGCGAGAATCGCATAACCGCCACGCATTTGCGCGATCTGCGCCACCTGATAGTCTACCTCGCCTAGTGCGGTTGGGGCATCGGAGACCCCTACTGCAGCCGCATCCACCAGATGCAGGATAAGGTCTGCCTCACGAATAGCTCCTAAGGTTTGGGCAATAGCTCGCCGAACTTCCACATCACTATGAATGTGATCAATCAAGCCACTAGTATCAGTCAAGAAACAGCGCTTAACTCCTTTCCCCACTGGCAAATCTATACTAACGGTCTGTAGGGCGCGCGTAGTGTGGGGTATCGGCCCCACCAACTCACGCCGCGCTTTAGCTATGCTGTACGTCTTCTTCTCTATCAAACCATTTGGATACTTGAAGATTAGGTCAACATTATCGAGCCCCAGGTACTGGGCGAAGTTGAGCACAAATAGAGTTTTGCCGGCGTGGGTCTTTCCCACGATCAGGCAATCCCTCATGCTGCCACGCCCCCTTCCAGATCTACACGTTCAATGGCCATGAGCTGATCGCGACTCGGGTTTGGTTGCGTAGAAAGACGCACCGCCTGGCGCCGCATCGCGCGCTCTATAATGTTGCGTACCAACCGGGCATTACCACTGTGGCGCAGGGATTGAGTCACCAAGAGTTGGCGGGCTAACTCTTCTCGCGCCCCCGGTGTTAGGTAATAGTCTCGCTCAGCCAAAAACACCTGTGCTATCTCCAGCAACTCCTCCAGGCTGTAGTCAGGAAAATCAATTCTGATGGGGAAGCGGGAACGTAAACCAGGGTTGGCTTGAAGGAAGTACTCCATTTCCTCTCGGTAACCGGCTAAGATCAAGATCAAATCATCACGATGATCCTCCATGGCTTTAACGAGACAGTCAATGGACTCCTTGCCAAAGTCTTTTTCTCCGCCTCGGGCCAAAGAGTAGGCTTCATCCACGAACAGAATACCGCCTAAGGCTTTCCTGATCTGTTCCCGGGTTTTTTGTGCCGTGTGACCTATGTACTCTCCCACCAGATCTGCCCTTTCCACCTCTACTAAGTGTCCCTTGGAGAGAACCCCGAGTTCCTTAAAAATGACACCCAGAATCCGGGCCACCGTTGTCTTGCCAGTCCCGGGGTTGCCCTTAAAGATTTGATGCAGAGCAAGGGGCTCATTGGCTAAACCTTCCCTGGCCCGTTTCTGTTGAATCTCAATAAAAGCCTTAATCTCATGGACCAATTGTTTAACCTCAGTTAGCCCAACAAGACCGTCCAATTGAGCCAGTGCCTTTTCCAGAGGGGACCCTGGGTTAGTGGCAGTGGGAGGTATAAGAGATTCGCTCGACTTTCGGATACTGGCCAAAGCTGCTGGCGGGGTGAGCTCCCCTTTTTCTACTAGAACACCTATACGATCCAATTGAGCATATTTTATTCTCTCAACACGTTTCACCATACTGTCACCTCCGGAGCCCCGGTATCATTATAATATACGGTGCACTCACTAAAGGTGTGCGCAAAAAGGTAAGAAGGCACGTGGGACATTTAAGTCGCGGCATTCACGGGCTGCCCTGTGAAAATAATCTGGTACAATTATGTTGACAACGCCACACAACCGGCAACGAAAGATTAGATTAAGGAGGCGTGATCTAGTGCCTCAGAATCGTAGTTGTCTAACGGATCATGTCTGTGCCCGCATCGTCCCAATTTTTAGTTCCCTTGACACAGCTGGTTTGCTGGAAGTAAGCAGCCTTATTGAACATCGAGAGTATCAAAGAGGCGAACTACTCTTTTCACAAGGAGATGCTGGAAACTACCTTTATATTGTCCGCTTCGGAAGAATCAAGCTGTACACTGTTTCAGGTTTCAGCAGAAGGCCACCAGCAAACAATTAGGATTCTGGAGCGTGGAGACTTTTTTGGTAAACTTGTTTGTTTCAAAACACACGACAATCTTACTGTGCCGAGGCCATGGATGATAGTGGGATTTGTTTGTTGCCCCAAGAGAGTTTAAAGTCCCTGCTCCGGGAAAAGCCGGAAATAGCCCTGTCTTTGCTTGACGCTATGAGCGTTCGGTTGGCACAAGCTGAAGACTTTATAGGCGAACTTACCCTAAAGAATGTGGAGGGGCGATTAGCCTCCTGGTTACTGGTCATGGCTCAAAAGGGTATTCCTACCTCCCAAGGTATCAGAATCAGGCTTGATTTTACTCGCGAAGAGCTGGCTCAACTCCTGGGAACCACCATCGAGACAGTAAGCCGCCGTCTCAATGCTTTGCAAGCAAAAGGTATCATAGAACTTCGAGGTCATCGAACAATTCTTATCCGTGATGTCAAGAAACTGGAAAGCTTGTAGCAACAGAGTATACCAACATACGATCTATTTTGACTTCGCTCAAGGTTTAATTCCCCTGCAACGTGATATTCTAAACACAAAGAAATAACTAGGCGTAGCACCCTTGCCAAAAGGAGGTAAGAAAATGGAAGAGGTCACGTTGCAATTGGGGAATCTAGCCTGCCCCAGCTGTGCACAGACCATCGGTGAAGTACTAAAGAGACAAAAAGGAGTCCAGGACGCGACGGTTTCTTTTGCCAGCAGTCGAATCAAAGTCTCTTTTGATCCTGCCATCATCACGCTTGACCAGATCGAAAGGGCGATTGAAAAGACTGGTTACAAGGTTCAAGCCCGTTCGTAACGGTGGTTTCTATGACCCATACTTTTTTTGTCAGGAACACTAATCGCCCTAGGCTGGGGCCTAGGGCGAATCTACCCTCAAAATAGAATCACCGACATTTTGATGCTTGTAGCAGCGCTACTTGCTGGTTGGCGCATTGCTTTGAGCGCTTGGCAAGCCCTTCGTTTTCGGATACTAGGCATTCCGGCTTTGGTGACACTAGCGTCTATCGGTGCCGTGGCGATTGGCGAATATTGGGAGGCGGCCGTGGTAACCTTCTTGTTTGCCTTTGGTTCCTATTTGGAAGCTCGTACATTGGATAAAACCCGCGGTGCTTTGCGTGAGCTGTTAGAGCTAGCCCCTCAAGTGGCCCGAGTTAAGCGCAATTCCGAAGAAGTAGAGATTGCAGCCGCAGACGTGGAAATCGGGGATGTGATTATTGTTCGTCCTGGAGAGAAAATCCCCGTGGACGGAAGAGTCATTGCTGACCGGGCCACAGTGAATCAGGCAGCCATAACCGGTGAATCAGTACCAGTGGAAAAAACTGTTGGTAGTACAGTGTTTGGAGGAACCATTAACGAAGCAGGCTACCTGGAGATCATCACCGAAAAGGCTGGTGAAGATACTACTTTTGCACGCATTATTGCGCTAGTGGAAGCAGCGCAACAAGAAAAAGCCCGTAGCCAAGAGCTACTAGAAAAATTTGCTCATTATTACACTCCTGCCATCATGATAATCTCTCTTCTTACTTTCGTCTTAACCAGAAATCCAATTGTCGCTCTTACACTGTTGGTTATTGCCTGCCCAGGAGCATTGGTGATTGCCACTCCAGTGTCCATTGTGGCTGGTATCGGGAACGCCGCTCGCCACGGTGTACTCATCAAAGGTGGAGAGCATCTGGAGAAAATTGGGCGCATTCAAACCCTTGTTCTCGACAAAACTGGAACCCTCACCGTGGGCCGTCCTGAGCTAGTTGGACTATGGACACGGTCAGGTGACGAAACTGAGATGCTGCGCTTAGCTGGAGCGGTCGAAAAACTGTCTGAGCACCCACTAGCCAGACCAGT
>JAAYHG010000053.1 GCA_012735455.1 Bacillota bacterium | reverse complement strand
CCCCTTTCTTTTTGCCCCCGAATCACCCCACTTCCTAATTTCTTGAGTTTACTTTAGTTTGCTTTCTAACAAGCGCGGGATATCTGCGATAGCCTGGGCCACTAAGGCACCGGCTTCGGATAAAGCCCGGCTCTTATCAGCAACAGTACCCTGTCCGGCGCGGATACTGGCACCGGCATGCCCCATGCGCCGTCCGGGCGGTGCGGTACGTCCAGCAATATAGGCAACCACCGGCTTTTTCATCTGGGCGATATATCCGGCTGCCTCTTCCTCCGCGCTGCCACCGATTTCGCCCACCAGGACCACAGCATCGGTCTCAGGATCTTTTTCAAACTCTGCCAAGATATCCGGGATGTCTGGACCTATAACCGGGTCGCCGCCGATACCAACCAGAGTGCTTTCGCCAAAGCCCGCATCGTTAATGTAACCAGCAACCTCATAGGCCAATGTGCCTGAACGAGAGATGACACCGATCCGACCTGGCTGAAACATGTTGCCGGGCATGATGCCAAGCTTTCCAATACCAGGACTAATAATCCCAGGTGTGTTGGGACCAATGAGCCAAGTCCCCTTGGCCCGGGCGGCAGCACGAAGCTCCATGGAGTCGTGCACCGGGATGTGTTCAGGCACGGCAACAATTAGCTTCAGTCCAGCGTCAATGGATTCCAACACTGCACTCTTGGCAAACCGTGCTGGCACAAAAAGGACGGTAGCGTTGGCGCCCTCTTTCTCCACTGCCTCCGCAACGTTATCGTACACGGGTACACCGTGAACAGTAGATCCACCCTGACCAGGGGTTACCCCAGCCACGATCTTAGTGCCATACTCCAGCATCCAGCGCGTTTGCACCTGACCGATCCGGCCGGTGGCACCCTGGACGATTGCGCGTGTATCCTTAGTCAGAAGTATGCTCATGCGCTGCGTCCCTCCAGTTGCCGCACCAGTTCAGCCACTGCGTCCTCGGTGCGAACGGAATTCACCACAGGAATGCCAGCTGCCTTAAGTACCGCTTGGGCTTCTTCCTGCTGGTTTCCTAAAGCCTTAACCACCACTGGCAGGCGCTCGGGAAGAGCTTCCACCCCATCAACAACACCCTCGGCAGCAGCAACCAGCGGGTTAACGCCGCCGTAGAGGTTGACAATGATTCCGCGTACCTGCTCGTGCTTGGCCACAAGCTGGACAGCACGGCGCATCAGTTCCCGGGTAATACCGCCGCCAGTTTCCAGGAAGTTCGCTGGACGGTGCCCTTTTTCCTGGATCAAGTCCATGGTATTCATTCCCAAGCCAGCCCCGCTAGCAATGATACCAATGTCACCGTCGAGCTTAACATAGGTGACACCGATATCCTTGGCCTCGCGCGCTAAGGGATCGCGAATTTGGTCCCCATCACTACCAAACTCACTGTGACGGAAGAGGGCATTGTCGTCCACTTCCATCTTGCAGTCAGCAGCCACCACGCGGCCGTCAGCCAGAATGCCCAAGGGATTTATCTCTGCCACCACCAAATCATATTCACAGAAGCACTGGTAAAGTTTTGTGGCGATAGTGGCAATTTGTACCAGCGTCTTGCCTGTGAAACCTGCTTTGCGGATCAGGTTTCTGGCCTCGTACTCCTCTAATTTACGCCCGGGAGGGATTTCCATTTTGTGCACTAGCTCAGGTGTCTTAGCAGCAACTTCCTCTATGTCCATGCCACCAGAAGCACAGAACATCAAGACAGCAACTCCATGACGATTGGCAATAGTGATGCCCAGGTAGAGCTCTTGCTCAAGGGCAGCCTTCTCCTCTACCAGCAAGGTCTCAACTTCAAACCCCTTGATGGTTGCTCCTAGGAGCTCTGCCGCCCGCTGCGCGGCCTCTTCAGGGCTATCGGCCACCTTGATACCGCCTGCCTTACCGCGGCCACCGGTGGGTATCTGCACCTTAACCACCGCGGGCCCCAGCTTCACAGCCGCCTCCCGGGCTTGTTCTGGCGTCGTGGCGACCAGGCCCTGGGGAGTGGCCACTCCGTGCCGCCGCAGGATCTCTTTGCCCTGGTATTCAAGCAGTCTCATCTAGTCTCTCCTCTCCCTTAAGGAACCGGATACCTCGACAGGTGCGGGGCATCCGTGTCCTTCTTTCCTGGTTATTCTGCCAGCACCTTCTCACCAGCGGCAAAGCCAGCCAGCAAGGCTTTCTTGTTCATCTCCTCTGTACCCTTTGGAACACGATTCAGCACTGCCTTCTCGGCCGCCTCCCGACTGACAAGCCCGGTCAGAACGGAAATGGCTCCAACGGCCACGATATTAGCTACCATGTCGCGGCCCACTTCGTCCCGTGCCACTTGGGTCAGGGGTACAGAGATAACCTTGGCAGCTTTGGTCTCCGGCACACTTTTCACAAACGTGGGATCAATAATCAGGGTGCCTCCAGGCTTGATACTCCCGGCATACTTGTCAGCCGCCAGCTGAGTCATGGCCAGCAGGATGTCCGGGTTTGAAATCTCAGGGAAGTCTATATCCTCATCGCTGATAATGACCTCCGACTTGGCAGCACCGCCGCGGGCCTCTGGACCGTACGACT
>JAAYHG010000052.1 GCA_012735455.1 Bacillota bacterium | reverse complement strand
GTGTAGATGTTATCTTATTGACAATCATGACGAAACCCCGGCGGAACTCAGTAACAGTGGATCCTTGCTGCCCGCCCTTTCCTAAGGTAAAATAAGGAAAAGGGAATGGCACTAATGAGCCTAAGAATGAGCCTAAGGAGGAGATCAAATGGACGAGGCTATGAACATGGTGGCCAAGCTCATGGCGCTAGCTGCTCGTACGGCTCCGAAGGCAACGGGAAAGGATTTTGTTGGCATCGAAGTCATTTCGGGTGATGAACTAGAGCATCTGGCTGATGCCATGTTGGCCTATGGCCGCGAGAGCGGCAGGAAGAACTTTGACCGGGACGGAGAAAATGTTCGCCGTTCTGATGCAGTGCTACTGGTTTCTTTAGAGCGCCCGCAGGCGGCAGGCCTCAATTGTGGTGCTTGTGGTTTTTCTTCTTGTAACGAACTGACCAAACTTCATGAAGGCAGTGAGTTTGCGGGGCCCCTTTGTGCTTGGCGTCTGCTGGACCTTGGTACTGCTTTGGGTTCAGCGGTTAAGACTGCCAGCCTCCTTGATGCCGATAACCGCATCATGTACCGGGTGGGGGTGGTGGCTCGCCGCCTAGGGTTGATAAACGGGGAAATTGTGGTTGGTGTTCCCATCTCGGCCAGTGGGAAAAATATTTATTTCGATCGCTAGACAGACCTTTTGACAGGACCTGGGTTTTTGCCCAGGTCTATCATTTAGCGACAGAATGTACCAGCAACTTTGGGACAACCCAAGCGTCTGAGGTAATGTAGGGCGGTTTCTGGTATGTCACCAGGAGCGCCAAACTACCTGAGGAGGTTTATCATGCGAAAGAGTGTTGTAGTGGTAGTGTCCTTCCTTTTGACTTTGGTTCTTGTCACCGGAACTGCCCTCGCTGCTACCGGGTCCCTCACTAGAGAAGGGGCGATTCGGGCAGCTCAGAGTCAGGTGGCTAGACCCACACAAGTAGCTGCTACTTCAGAGGCAAAAAGCTCCGGGCAGTGGACTGTCAGCCTTAAGCAACAAGGTGCCCCTTCGGCTGAGCGCATTTACGTCATCATTGGCCGCGGCGGTCGTGCCTTGGAATGGGGTAGGCTTAAGGATGGCAAACTGAGTCCTGTTCAGGTGACGCCGGAGCAGGCGCTCAGGTTGGCACAAAGAAGTGCTGGTAACCGCTACTACCCAGTAGAGGCCAAGGTGTTTCTAACAGCGGGGACCCTGGCCTGGGAGGTTATTTTGTACAACGATTCAGGCTTCTATCAGGTTACCCTGGACGCGTTCAGTGGTAAGGTTCTCCGCCGTGGTCCGGCAGCGGCCGATTCGGCTCCAGGGTTAATCTCAAAAGAGAAGGCTGTAGCTATCGCTCGTTCACGGGTCAGCTATCCATCGCGTCTTGTCTCGGCTAAGCTCACCCAGTATAAGAACACCTTAGCGTGGGAGGTGCGTTTAACACGGGCCGGCATTGGTGTTCCCTATGCTGACACCTTCTACATTGCAGCTAGAGATGGCCGGGTCTTAGCACGAGAGGGTGCGGAACAGAAACCGGCCACTATTAGCCGCGAGCGGGCAGTGGCTTTGGCCCAGCGCCGGGTAGGGGTGGCTACCAAATTAGTGGACGCGCGCTTGGATAATTGGAGTGGGCAGCAACACTGGGTGGTTACTTTGGTAGAGGACAAGAAATCCGGTAACTGGCATATCGTTGTCTTGGATGCGGAGAATGCTTCAATTAGGCAGTACCTGCGAATCAGCTTCTAGTACCGCGCAAGATAAGCTTACGATAAGATGGTAAGAGAAAACAGGGACAGGGTAAGTAGGCTACCCTGTCCCTGTTTTCTTACTTACCTGAAACGTTCCCTTGCTTGCTGGCGACTCTTAATTGCCGGGTATTGTAAGCAGGTCCTCTAGGTGTGGTAGGATGTCGGCGAAACGCTCAAAGGGGATAAAGGGTATCCTTCGCTTCTCGAGATAGCCTGCCAAATAACCTTTGGCAAAGGTAAGGTCGGCGCGTTGGCAGGCACAGCGGTCGCTGTGGCCATCGCCGCAGTAAACAATGCGATACCCTTGTTCCTTGAGCTTCAGGAGATGGTGGGTTTTGCAGTTGGCACAACGATAGCAACCTAAGTGCCCATGGTACGGGAAGTCTAGCTTTACCCGGCCGTCATTTATTTCCAGGTGGTTAGAGTGGCGGGAAAGATGGCTGAGTCCATGGCGAGTTAGAAGAGCATCAATGTAAAAGTCGAAGCCATCGCTTACAATGAGGACAGGGAGATTCCTGCACGTAAAAAGCTCTGCCGCTGGCCCAAAGTCGGGATCAAGGCTATGGGTAAGCACAAATTCTAAGAGATCCGCAGCTACAAGTTCCATCCGTCCGTAAATGATCTCATAAGCCTCTTTGCTATTAATTTCGCCGCGGCCGATGGCCGCGTCTACTTCATCCCAGGCACCGGGCCAACCGAAGATCTGCACTATGGCATCACCCACATCCTGCAAACAGGCTGTGCCATCAAAATCCGAAACGAGAGCCCACTTAGTCACGTATAAACCTCCCAAAAAACAGCTGGCAGGATCTTAGCGCCTCCAGGGCTTGAGAAATCACATCCTCGGGTTGCACTAAAGCCAAACGTACATAACCTTCCCCATAGGAACCAAAGGCCGCACCAGGAACTACGATAACACCGCTCTTTTCGCTCAGCTCTAATGCAAATTCTGTAGAAGACGCGAAACGGTCAGGGACCGGAGCCCAGACGAACATAGTTGCAGCCGGCTTAGGGACCTGCCAGCCAAGCGCAGCGAGTCCCTCCACCAAAAGGTCCCGCCGACGTTCATAGGTGGTGCGAGTGGTGCTAACAATATCTTGCGGACCGTTCAAGGCCGCTTCTGCTGCGCGCTGAATGGGCAGAAACATACCGTAGTCCAAGTGTGACTTTAAGCTGGCCAAAGCCCCAACGAGATCAGGGTTGCCTAGAGCAAAGCCTACCCGTGCTCCGGCCATGCTGTAGGTCTTGGAGAGAGAATTAAACTCAAGCCCTATTTCCTTGGCACCAGGATATTGCAGAAAACTGCCGGTAGTACGTCCATCGAAGGTGAGTTCTGAATAAGCATTATCGTGGAGGACGTAAATACCGTATCCTTTGGCGAAGGCAACTAAGTCCTGATAAAACTCTGGTGGTGCCATGGCAGTTGTAGGGTTGTTGGGATAAGAGACGATCATGAGTTTGGCTGCTTTGGCATCCGCGGAAGGGATCGCCGCGAAGTCGATAAGGTAATTGTTCTCCGGTCGGAGGGGCATGCGTACCACGCGTGCTTGAGCTAGAAGAGGGCCTTCACTGAAAACAGGGTAGCAGGGATCTGGTACGAGCACTGTCTCGCCAGGGTTTATCAATGCCAAGGACAAATGCCCGAGCCCATCCTGCGACCCCAAAAGAGAAATGACTTCGCTTTTGGGGTCCAGCGTGACACCAAAACGCCGGGCGTACCAGGCAGCGGCAGCCTTCAGCAGCGAGGCTTCGTCCTTCACTGCGTAGTGATAGTTATTTGGGTTTAAGGCTGCATTGGCCAAAGCTTCACGGATGTGTACTGCTGGACCCAGATCGGGAGAACCAATGGAAAAATCATAAACGCGACGGCCTGCAGCCAATAGATCGCGTTTCTTCTGATTCAGTTCCGCAAAGATTGCCGATGCCAGTGGAGCCATGCGGTCAGCTAATTGCACTCTGAGACCCCCTCTTTTAAGGTTAAGCTTACTTATTCGCGGCTGGGCCTACTAGATTCCTGCCGCCGATAAAAAATCGCTACAGCAAAGTAGACCACAGTACACAAGGAAGCTTCCCAGAGGTGCCGAATACTTGCAGTGACAAAGTTAAGGGGTTGAAGTATATGATCCAAATCGCTACCTCCGGTTATTACTACAAAGACTGGGAAGGGGTTTTTTACCCACCCGGGCTGCCAGCCAATGAAAGACTAAGGTTTTACGCTCAGGAATTCCCCTTTACAGAGATAAACGCTACTTACTATCGCTTGCCCACGGCAGCCATGTTTGAACGCATGTTGGGGAATACGCCTCCTGAATTCAGGTTCGTGATCAAGGCCTACAAGGGCCTTACCCACGAGCGTCAAGACAGCAGCGAATTTGCGGCCTTTCTTCAAGCGTTGCGTCCTTTGGTAGAAGCCGAGCGCCTTATTTGCGTGTTGGCTCAGTTTCCATATAGTTTCCATAACACTAAAGAGAACCGCGAGTACATAGCCTCTCTGCGCCACCGTTTGGCTGGTCTACCAGTTGCAGTGGAGGTTAGAAGCCACGATTGGAACCAAACAGGAACCTTCAATCTCCTACGTACTCACGGCATGGCCTATGTGGCTGTGGATGGTCCACGTCTAAAGGGGCTGCTGCCGCCTCTGGTTTATGCTACCGCATCTTATGCCTATGTGCGTTTCCATGGACGCAATGCCCACCGCTGGTACAATCACCAAGCCAGTTACGAGCGCTACGACTACTTGTACCATGAGGATGAGCTCCAAGAGTGGATACCCCGCCTGAACATCTTGAAAGAGGCCACACAGAGGGTGTACGTTACCTTCAATAACCACTATCAAGGAAAGGCTGTAATCGCAGCTAGACAGCTCAAGAACTTACTCACAAGCAGTAATGGCTGATTGTGCATTAACGAGCGTAACGAAGAATAAACCATAACCAACGCAGCTAAGGGCTTGAAATAATCCTTTGACAAAAATAGCGCAGGTTGCGCTTAGACGAAGGCAGTGGTAAACTAAGTTTCGCCATCCGACGAACGGCTTTGAAGGGCTGTGTGCAAGACGCGGACAGCGCTTGACAGTCGTCGAAGGTTGTGTTAAGATAATTGAGCCATAAGGCACTAGTCACATGGGAGCACCTTGACACCTTAACAGAGGAAGGCGAACTTGTGGTCAGTGACGACTGATAAGAGCCCAGGAAGTATTAAGGCGAGATGCCTTAGCAAGGTTTTAATTGAGAGTTTGATCCTGGCTCAGGACGAACGCTGGCGGCGCG
>JAAYHG010000051.1 GCA_012735455.1 Bacillota bacterium | reverse complement strand
GTCCCAGGAATATCGGTGACTAAGGCTCGCTCCGTGCCAGTAAGGGCGTTCATGAGGCTAGACTTCCCTGCGTTAGGTTTTCCAACAATAACCGCGGGTAGACCCTCTCGCAGGACACGCCCACTTTGCCCTCTGGCAAGCAGTTGGGTAATCTCTTTCTCTATAGATTGGAGCCGTACCACTAGCTCCTCATTTCTTAACTCGGGAATATCATCCTCAGGCAAGTCAATTCCTACCTCCCGCCAGGCTTCCAGCTCCAGTAGCCTAGCTGTCAGGGACTTAGCTGTCTGGGAAAGGAGCCCTCTCAGCTGACCCTGTGCCAAACGCAGGCTGGTCTCGGTTTGCGCCCTAATGACATCACAAACCGCCTCTGCCTGGGCCAGGTCAATGCGGCCGTTGAAAAAAGCCCTTTGGGTAAACTCACCTGGTTCCGCTACCCGTGCACCTGCTTTGACCACTGTCTGAAGCACCAAAGAAAGGGGTAGGGGCCCACCGTGGCAATGCAGCTCCACTACATCTTCACGGGTATAGGAGCGGGGCGCGCGCATCACTAGCGCTAGGGCCTCGTCTATCACTTCCCCACTTTCACTGTCTATAACCTCACCATAACGAGCGCTATAGCTTGGTTGTTCGCTCACCTTCATCCCGCTCTTGGAGCGAAAAACTCTATCAGCTACAGCCAACGCTTCCTTGCCACTGATACGCACAATACCTATTCCACCCACTCCCACTGCTGTGGCAATGGCAGCTATGGTATCACCTTGCATCTCGTTCCCCTGTCCCTCCTAAGGAAAAACCCAGCGATCCACTCACTGGGTTTAAACTCTCATTCCTTTTCTTCCTTGGCATCCTTAATACTACTTTCCCGGCCCCGCGGGCTCACAACCACACGTCGGTAAGGTTCCCGTCCTTCGCTGCCTGTAACCACATCTGGATCATCCTGCAACGCTAAGTGTATTACGCGCCGCTCCGCTGCAGGCATGGGTTCCAGAGCCACACTTCGCCGCCGTGCTTTGACGCGCGCGGCGGTGCGCCGTGCCAGTCTCTCCAGCGTCGCAGCCCTGCGTTCACGATACCCTGCCACATCTAGAAATACCCGAACCGACTCGTGGCTCCCTTTGTTCGCCACTAGAGCAGTAAGGTACTGCCAAGCATCCAGACTGTGACCACGCCGTCCAATAAGCGGGCCAACATCCTCACCCTCTACATTCACCTGGATACCATCATCCCCAGCCACGGCTGAAACAGTTGCCTCAATGCCCAAGGAAGCTACAACACTCTCAAGGAATTGCCGCGCCTTTTCTGCAGGCGAATCTTTAAGCGTAACACGTACCCGCGCCGGCCTACCGCCTAGGATACCTAAGAGCCCCCGACTGCCTTCCTCGAGAATTTCTATATTTACTTCGCTTTCACTTGCTGCTAGCTTTCTTAGCGCTTGAGCTACCGCTTCTTCTACCGAACGCCCACTCTCCTCAACGGTTCTCATTCTTCGCCAGCTCTCCTTTCACCATGAGCGTGCGCATATCAAACCATTGCTGCCCAAAACGAACCAAGTTGCTTACTACCCAGTATAAAGCAAGTCCTGCTGGAAAGCGCATAGCCATCCACCCAAGCACCAACGGCATAGCCACCATCATTCCCGATTGCTTCGGATCAGTGCTCAGTTGTTTGGATGAAAGGTAAGTGGTTGCCACGGTAAGAAGAGGTAAAATATACAGTGGATCTGCTTGCCCTAGGTCCGGAATCCAATAAAAACCAGCACTACCTGCTGGATATGGGTAGACCCTAAGTACGTTAAAAAGCGCGATCAGGATGGGAAATTGTAGCAGCAGCGGCAAACAACCGCCGAGCGGGTTTACACCATGCGCCTTATAGAGGGCCATCATCTCTTTGTTCAACTTCTCTGGATTGTCCTTGTACTTCTTCTGTAGTTCTTGGAGTTTCGGGTTCAACTCCTTCATAGCTAACATACTCTTAGTTTGCCCCCGCGTGAGGGGCCAAACCAACATCTGAACCAAAACAGTTAGTCCTATGATTGCCCATCCGTAGTTATTAAAGTACCCAAACAAAAACTCTAAGACCCAAAACATAGCGTCGCCCAGGGCCTTCACTCATCGTCGCCTCCTTTAGCGTTCTGATCCCATGGCAAAAGAGAGGATGCCCGGGCCAACACCGCTACCGGACCTACATCCAGTTACTCTACCGGATCGTAGCCTCCCGGGGCCCAGGGGTGGCAACGCAGCAGCCTCTTCACCGCCTTGGTTACGCCCTTCACTGCCCCGTAGCGCCTTACTGACTCGTAAGCATACTGAGAGCAAGTCGGAGTATAGCGACAGTGTGGTCCAAGAAGCGGCGAGATACACCTTTGGTAAAAACGAATCAATAGGAGGATTATCCCCTTCGCCATGGGGCCCCTGCTTCCTCTTTTACTAAAAGTCCTGCTTTATGTACCAACGCCTCAACTTCATCCGCTAGGACCCGGTAGGGTACATCTCTTGCCCGCATCCGGGCCACTATGACCACGTCGTAACCTTCTTGCAGTTGTGGATAAAGTAGGCGATAGATTTCTTTCAGCCGCCGACGAATTCGATTGCGAGCCACAGCAGCGCCTATCTTTCTTCCCACCGTAAATCCTACTCGTTTGCGTTCATCCTGGCGCCTACATACGTAAAGGACTACATACTTGCCCACATAGGAACGACCGCGGCGATACAAATTCTTAAACTCCTGGTTCTTGCCCAGGGTCTCTAGCTGCATGGCGGTCGCCTCCTAACCACCTTTTTATACCTGGGATGACGAGAAAAGGGGTCAGGTATCAGGTCCAGCCCCGCCCTAACCCCTTGCGTTTCTGCGTCCGTTTAGGCGGAAATACGTTTCCTGCCCTTAGCACGGCGCCGGGCCAAGACCTTCCGCCCACCCCTTGTCCTCATACGGACCAAAAACCCATGCGCCTTCTTGCGATGTCTGCGGTTCGGTTGATATGTCCTCTTCACGGCATGAAACTCCTTCCGTCTTATTCCCCGGTAACGCTTCAGAAAAATTATACTTGAGGCTTCCTGCACTGTCAAGCCAAAACCGCAGGACGTGTCCCAAACAACAACTTTAATGGTCCTCTTGTCTAGTTGCCGACCTGTGGATATCTATGTTATTATGTTCCTGGGCTTAACAAATTTTCCTCTCCTTACCTCCAGTGTCTCCTTTATCCGCAGGTTTATGCACAACCTGTGGATAAAACTGTGTATAATTTGTGCACTCTTGCAATGAGGGGGTTGAACCTTGCCATCCACAGCTCAAGAAATTTGGCGGCAAGCTCTAGGGATAATAGAGCAAGAACTAGGGCGAACAAGTTTTGACAACTGGCTACGCCCTACTCGTGCTGTAGCTATTGTGGGGACAAACCTACTTATCTCTGTTCCCAATGCTTATACGCGCGAGTGGTTAGAAACCTCTTACTCCAGCCTTATTCAACGGGCCCTCAGGGCTATCGGTGCCGAAGATCTGCGAGTACACTATCTTCTTCCCGGGGACGACGAACCGAGTACTGAACCTGTGACTACTCCTGTGCGTCCTAGTTTACCAGATCGCCCCCAGCTTAATCCGCGTTATGTGTTTGACACCTTTGTCGTAGGTAACAGCAACCGCTTTGCCCACGCCGCTGCTTTAGCGGTGGCAGAAAGTCCCTCTAAAGCCTACAATCCTCTTTTTATCTATGGCGGGGTAGGACTAGGTAAAACTCACCTCATGCACGCCATTGGTCACTATATCCTCTCCCGTTCACCTCACATGCGGGTGGTTTATGTCTCTTCAGAAACCTTCACTAATGAACTCATCAATTGTATTAAAGATGACCAAACCGCGGCCTTTCGTGCTAAATACCGGGATAAGGACGTACTCTTGATCGACGATATTCAGTTCTTGGTAAAAAAAGAACGAACGCAGGAAGAGTTTTTTCATACCTTTAATGCGCTGCATGAGGCCAACCGACAGATTATTGTCTCCAGCGACCGGCCGCCGAAAGAGCTCACCACACTAGAAGATCGCCTGCGCTCGCGTTTTGAGTGGGGACTTATCACTGACATCCAACCGCCAGATTTGGAAACTCGGGTAGCCATCCTGAGAAAGAAGGCACAGTTAGAAAACCTAATAGTACCTGACGAAGCGCTACAGTACATTGCCACTCGCATCACCACGAATATCCGTGAGCTCGAAGGTGCCTTAATCCGCCTCTTGGCTTACTCCCAGCTGCATCAGGCCGATCTCACTCCTGATGTGGTGGAAGAGGCCCTGCGGGACATTCTGCCAGAAAATCGCGTACAGCCTATTACCATAAACCTTATCCAAAAAGTAGTGGCCGAGTATTTCCACCTGCGACCAGAGGACCTTATGTCTAAACGTCGCACTCGAAATATCGCCGGCCCACGGCAGATCGCCATGTACCTTGCCCGGGAACTGACAGATGCCTCCCTACCTAAGATTGGGGATGAGTTTGGAGGCCGCGACCATACCACTGTTCTACATGGTTGCGAAAAAATCGCTATAAACTTGGAGAGCGATGCTGAATTAAGGGAGACTGTAAGGCACCTACGCGAATTAATTAGAAACAATGCCGGTTAAGTTGGGGATAACATCTTATCTTCGTCTCTCAGGTACGATTTTCCCCATCATTTACACTACCTGTCCACAGATTATGCGCTTTTTTTCCCCAGTATTAGGCGTTGTGGACAAGTAATTATTGTCCTTTGTCCACTATTTACACATCGTCTATTACTACGACGCTGCTTTTCCGAGATACACTTACTATGAAACACGGAGTAATATCCGCTGTGGATAATTGTGAAAGCGAAAACCCGGGAGGGGAGTCAAGTGAAGTTTTCTAGTGACCGCGAACCTTTTCTCATTGCTGCTCAGGCGACCTTGCGCGCTGTTGCAAGCAAGAGCACTGTACCAGCCCTTACTGGTATCCTGGTGACCGCTCAGGGAACTGCTGTTACCCTAAATGGTACAGATCTAGAATTAGGAATAGAGTGCCGTTTCGAAGCAGAGATTAAAGAGGAAGGACAGGTACTTTTACCAGCGCGTTACTTGGTGGATATCCTTCGCCGTCTGCCAGAAGGGGAGCTTACCCTCGCCGAGGCGAAGGGAAATGAATACGTTTTGGTAACTGCTGGCCAGGCACGCTTTCAACTATTGACATTGCCTTTGGCTGACTTTCCAGAGGTTAAGCCACAAGCTGCCACGGAGTTGGTCCGCCTGCCAGAGTTAACCTTAAGGTCCCTTATTCAAAAGGTGAGTTTTGCTGCTGCCCGGGACGGTTTAAGGCAGCTATTAACCAGCATTCTTATTTCATTTAAAGCAGGTAAACTACGCTTTGTGGCCACTGATGGCCACCGCCTGGCTTTGGCTGAAGACGAGATGGATGTTGGCGGAGCCAAGGGCGACTACTTAGTGCCGGCCCGCAATCTCGAAGAAGTGGCCCGCTTAATTACGGGGCAAAGTGAAGTTATCATCAAGACAGCTACTAACCAACTGGTGTTTACCAGTGAAGGGGGGACCCTTGTCTCGCGCTTGGTAGAAGGAAAGTACCTGCCGTATGAATCAGTGATCCCTCGCGAATTCTCGCATCGTGTCCTGGTGGAGCGAATAGAATTCTTGGAAGCGCTGGAACGGGCTGAGCTTTTTTCGGCCGATAAGGTGAGTGCTGTGAGGTTGGGTGTTGGTGAGGATGGCATCAGTATCTGGGCCCAGAGTGCTGCTATTGGCCGTATGGACGAACTGGTGGCAGCAGAGGTAGAGGGGGAAGAGATAGAGATTTCCTTTAACAGCCGTTACATCATTGAACCGCTGCGTATTATATCTACCGAGCGTGTTCTCTTGGAGTTCACTGGTCCTGCCAGCGCAGCTGTCATTTCCCCTGAAGGACAGAGCGGCTACCGTTACCTGGTAATGCCAGGCAGCACGCGTACAGCGATGTAAGGGGTAAGCGATGTGCGGCTTAAGCGTCTTAGTTTGTCCGATTTTCGAAACTGGTCTACCCTTGAATGGGAGCCGGGGCCAGGACTCAATGTGATCACAGGTGCCAACGGTCAGGGAAAGAGTAATCTACTGGAGGCCATTTTTGTTCTCGCGACAGGGAAGTCGTTTCGTACCAACTACGATGCCGAATTGGCCCGGCTCGGCACATTTGGTTTTGCCTTAGGTGCGCGGGTTGAGAAGACTACGGGTGAATTGAGTATTGTGCTGCGTTGGCGGGTTGGACGAGGCAAGACATTGAGCCTTGATCGAGAAGAACAGCCACGGTTAGCCAATCTGTTCGGTAAGGTAACGGCTGGCGCATTCTCCCCTGAGGATTTAGCTATGGTAAAGGGAGGGCCGGAGATGCGGCGCCGCGCCTTGAACCTTCTTCTGTTGCAGACCAGCCCGACCTACTACCATTATCTTAGAGAGTATAACCGTGTTCTCAGTCAGCGCAATACCTATCTTAAACACCTGCCACCCACGGCAAGTAGTGAACTGGCACTTGAGGCTTGGGATAGCGAACTTACTCGACAAGGAGCCGAGGTTATACAGAGGCGCCGAACGGCGCTGGCGGAACTCGCGCCTTGGGTGGAAGAACGTTACCGCGAGCTCAGCTCTGGCGGCAAGCTTGCCGTAGCTTACGTTCCTAATGTACCCCTTTCTGCGGAAACAGACAGCAAGGAAGTAGAGGCGAGTTTCATGCAGCTCTTGGTTAAGAACCGGCGTGAGGAATTGCATCGGGGAATTACCTTGAGTGGTCCGCAGCGTGATGATATTCAATTTCTTTTGGAAGGACGCGATCTGAAGAGTTATGGTTCTCAAGGGGAGCAGCGTACCGCAGCCCTGGCGTGGAAATTGGCTGAGGTGGAGTATATTTATGCTCGCACCGGCGACTACCCCTTGCTCCTCCTGGATGACGTTTATTCGGAGCTTGACCCGGAGCGTCGTTCCTACCTCACAATGAGAGCTACCTTAAACACGCAAACATTTATCACCTCGGCTGAAGGGGCTCAGGTGGTGAAATCATCATCTGCTAGGATCTGGAACGTGCGACAAGGAGAACTGCTGCCCGGGTAAAAGGGCAAGAAGGAGCTGAAAATATGTTCCTCCACATCGGTAACGACGTGATGGTCCCGACAAAAGACATTATCCTGATAGTGGACCTGAGAAGCGCCAGGGAAGGGATTGCAACCAGGGAGTTTATTGAGATCAGCGAAGATGAAGGGCTTTTGAACAAGGTGGGGGATACGGAGCCCAAGTCCCTTGTTCTTACCACGGATAGGGGTTATCTTTCTCCTATCTCTTCGCTTACTTTGGACAGTCGTAGTGAAACCCTCCTTAACAGGAGTGGTAAGGCGTAGCGGCCAGGCGCTGAGCTCGGCCGCAGTTTTCTTGTGGAACATCTTGACAATATGATATAATCAAGATCGTGGATTCTTGCGTATTTTTCGTGCTGAAAGGGGTGGACAAATGCCAGAAACAAACGATGTTCGTTATGATGCCAGCCAGATTCAGGTACTGGAGGGTCTTGAGCCAGTGCGTCTGCGTCCTGGTATGTACATTGGCAGCACTGGTCCTAGGGGATTACACC
Organism: Bacillota bacterium; assembly: GCA_012735455.1. GTDB lineage: Bacteria > Bacillota > DTU030 > DUMP01 > DUMP01 > JAAYHG01. Next base: position 4,226 of record JAAYHG010000051.1, on the reverse strand, counting down.
ACCTGGTTTATGAAGTGGTGGATAACAGTATCGATGAAGCCCTGGCCGGTTATTGTGACCATATAGAAGTTACTCTCCACCCCGGCCATATGGTGGAGGTTAATGATAATGGACGTGGCATTCCGGTAGAAATTCAACCTCAAACCGGCCGTCCAGCGGTGGAGGTAGTGATGACAGTTCTCCATGCTGGTGGCAAATTTGGCGGTGAAGGTTATAAGGTTTCGGGCGGCCTGCATGGAGTTGGCGTGTCCGTGGTTAACGCCCTCTCCCAGTGGATGGGGGTGGAAGTGCGTCGCGATGGTAAGATCTATCGGCAAACGTACGAACGCGGTGTTCCCACCTCTGAGCTGACTGTGGTTGGGGAGTGCACAGAAACAGGGACCAGAGTCTGTTTTATTCCCGACTCAGAGATTTTTCCAGAACGGAACTTTTCTTTTGAAACTCTGTCCCAACGTCTACGAGAACTGGCGTTCTTAACTCAAGGCCTGAGAATTACACTTCGCGACGCTGCCTCTGGTCAAGAAGTAGTGTATCGATATGAAGGCGGTATTCAAGAGTTTGTACAATATCTGAATAAGAATAAAGAAGTGCTGCACAGTCCTATCTTTATACAACGGGAGCGGGATAACTACAATTTACAGGTGGCACTACAGTACAACGACGGCTATGTGGAGAATATACTCACTTATGCCAACAACATTCATACCGCAGAAGGCGGTACTCACGAGGTTGGCTTCAAGAGTGCCTTAACCCGAGTGATGAATGACTACTGCCGCAAGAATAACTTCCTAAAAAACAGCGATCCATCCTTAACTGGTGAAGACGTACGAGAGGGATTGGTGGCTGTGGTGAGTGTTAAACTCACCAACCCTCAGTTTGAAGGTCAGACGAAGACCAAACTTGGTAATACAGAGGTTCGTGGTCTTGTAGAATCCGTGGTTAGTGAAGGTGTGAGCACCTACCTAGAGGAAAACCCTGCCATTGCCAAAAGGATTGCTGATAAAGTAGTGGCCGCTTCTCGAGCACGGGAGGCTGCGCGGCGGGCTCGAGAGCTAACCCGACGCAAGAACGCCCTGGAGGTTAGCTCACTTCCGGGCAAGTTAGCCGACTGTACCGAGCGTGACCCGGCGTTGGCTGAGTTGTTCTTGGTAGAGGGTGACTCTGCGGGTGGATCAGCGAAACAAGGCCGCGAGAGGCGCTTCCAAGCTATCTTGCCTCTACGGGGTAAAATACTTAATGTAGAGAAAGCTCGTTTAGATAAGATACTGGCAAACGAAGAGATCCGGGCCATGATCACCGCTTTAGGTACAGGCATTGGCGACGAGTTCGACCTTTCCCGGGCCCGCTATCACAAACTGGTTATAATGACCGATGCTGACGTGGACGGAGCACATATTCGCACACTTCTTTTGACCTTCTTCTACCGCTACATGCCAGAACTGATAAAGGCAGGCTACGTTTATATTGCCCAACCCCCCCTCTACCGGGTACGAAAAGGCAAAGAGGAGTACTACGTTTACAGTGACCGCGAGCTGGAGGAACTCTTGAAGAAAATCGGTCGAGGCAGCATCGATGTGCAGCGCTACAAGGGTCTGGGTGAGATGGATGCCGAGCAGCTATGGGAAACCACCATGGACCCAGAGAAGAGGACCCTGCTTCAAGTTTCTATTGAAGATGCCATTGAGGCGAATAGCATCTTCACTACACTAATGGGCGACAAGGTGGAACCTAGGCGCGAGTTTATCCAGGCCAATGCCCACAGGGTACGCAACTTGGATATTTAATGTGATAGCTTTTCAACCCGGCTAGTTACCAGAAGGACTGAGTCCTGCAGTCCGCAAAAGAAGGGAAGAGGCCCATGTCTGAAAATACTGCCCAGCGGGTTGTTTCAATTGCAATTGAAGATGAGATGAAAAACTCATACCTGGACTATGCCATGAGTGTTATCGTTGGCCGTGCCCTGCCCGATGTGCGCGACGGCTTGAAGCCAGTGCACCGGCGCATCCTCTACGCCATGAGTGAACTCGGTATGTGGCCCGATAAGCCACATAAGAAGTCGGCTCGAGTAGTAGGTGAAGTGCTTGCTAAGTACCACCCACATGGAGATACAGCGGTCTATGATACAATGGTGCGCCTAGCACAGGACTTTGCCTGTCGCTATCCCTTGGTGGACGGACACGGTAACTTTGGTTCTATAGATGGGGATGCCGCTGCAGCGATGCGGTACACCGAAGCCCGCTTGGCCCCTATTGCGCTAGAGTTGCTGCGAGACATCGATAGAGATACCGTTGATTTCATCCCCAACTTCGATGAAAGTTTCAAAGAGCCGGTAGTCCTTCCCTCTCGTGTGCCTAATCTGCTTATCAACGGTTCGTCCGGTATCGCAGTAGGCATGGCCACCAATATTCCGCCCCATAACCTAGGGGAAATTATAGATGCCCTTGTACTTCTCATCGAGAACCCCGAGGCCACAATAAGTGACCTGATGCAGGTGGTAAAGGGGCCTGATTTTCCCACCGGCGGCCTTATTCTAGGGCGTGAAAGCATCCGTGCCGCCTACAGTACTGGACGCGGAAGCATAAAGATACGGGCAGTTGCCCGTATTGAGACGGCAAAGAACGGGAAACAGCAGATAATCGTTACCCAGCTGCCTTATATGGTGAATAAGGCCCGTCTTATTGAGAACATTGCTAGGCTTGTGCGGGAGAAGCGCATTGAAGGAATTACAGAACTGAGGGATGAGTCTGGCCGAGAAGGTATTCGTATTGTTATCGAGCTCCGGCGGGAGGCCAATGCCGATATCATTCTTAACCAGCTGTATCACCGTACCCAGCTTCAGGATACCTTTGGCGTTATCATGTTGGCTCTAGTCAATGGTCAACCGCGGGTATTAAACCTCAAAGAAGTACTGCGCTATTACCTGGATCACCAGAAAGACGTAGTGGTACGAAGGACGCGCTACGATCTTACACGGGCCGAGGAGCGGGCACACATCCTGGAGGGGCTACGCATTGCCCTGGACCACATTGACGCCATTATTGCTCTTATCCGCGGCTCCCAGACGGTTGCCGAGGCCAAGGCGGGTTTGATGGACAAGTTTGGCCTGACCGATAAACAAGCCCAAGCAATTCTCGACATGCGGCTACAGCGGCTGACTGGTCTTGAGCGCAGCAAGATCGAAGAGGAATATCAAGAGCTTCTCAAGACCCTGGAGCGCCTCCGGGCCATTTTGGCCAGTGAGGCCTTGGTCTACCAGATCATCAAAGAAGAACTCCTGGAGATGAAAGAGAAGTATGGTGACGACCGGCGGACGCGCATTACCAGCGATGTTCGTGGTCTCAATCCAGAGGACCTTATTCCGGAAGAAAAAACGGTAGTGACACTTACAGCAGAGGGCTATGCAAAAAGGCAACCGGTAGCGGCATACCGCAGCCAGCGCCGCGGCGGACGTGGTATCATAGGAACCGGAACCAAAGAAGAGGATATTGTAGGGCACCTGCTCACCATGAGCACACACGATTATGTTCTCTTCTTTACTAACAGCGGCCGCCTTTATCGTGTTAAGGGCTATGAAATCCCAGAGGCAGGACGGCAGGCCAAAGGTACTCCGGTGGTTAATCTCATTCCTCTCGCAGAAGGGGAGAAGGTGACTGCCATGGTGGGTGTGCGCGAGTTCCGGGATGGGGAGTACCTGGTCATGGCTACGCGCAACGGCTATGTCAAGAAGACGCCACTTACGGACTTTGACTCTGAGCGGCGCATGGGGCTTCTGGCCATTACCTTAGAAGAGAATGATGAACTGATTTATGTATGCCGTACTGATGGCCAACGCGAGCTCCTTCTGGGTACCCGCGGCGGCAAGGCCATACGTTTCTCCGAGGCAGAGATCCGTCCCATGGGCCGGACTGCTAGAGGTGTACGCGGCATTACCTTAAACCCAGGGGACGAAGTCGTAAGCCTTAGTGTGGTGCAAAAGGGAGCGGATCTGGTAGTGGTTACTGCCAACGGCTTCGGTAAACGCACCGCGCTGGATGAGTTCCGGACCCAGAGCCGGGGGGGAAAGGGTCTGAAGGCGATCCGTTCTTCACGACGCAACGGGCCGGTTGTGGACATGAAGGTGATGCGACCCAGTGATGATCTCATGCTTATCAGTGCTGCCGGTGTCCTTATTCGGCTGCAGGCCGACGACATTTCGCGACAGGGCCGCGACACGCAGGGTGTAACCT
>JAAYHG010000050.1 GCA_012735455.1 Bacillota bacterium | reverse complement strand
GACGTTAGTGCCAGCGCGCAAAGATGCCAGATCCTTAGGGGTAGCGGTGCCATAAACCACCTTACCCAACAGCCGCTCAAGATCTGGAATCTGCCGTAGCAGCCTTCTAATTTCAAAACGCATTCGTTCGCGCCGGACGAGTTCTTCCACCGCATCCAGTCGACGGTTAATCTCGCCTGGGGAACACAGCGGCTGCTCGAGCCACTGGCGCAGCAGGCGTCCACCCATAGCAGTAACCGTAAGATCCAACACCCACAGCAAGGAACCTTCAGCTTTACCCTCACGGAGGGTACGAGTAAGCTCTAGATTACGCCTGGTGTAAGTGTCAAGAAGCATGTAAGAATTGACCTTATACGGTACCAACTCTGTAACATGGAGGGGCGTGGCCATCTGTGTCTCCTCCAAGTAAACAAGAACAGCTCCTGCTGCCACCAACGAACTCGAAAGAGTATCACAGCAAAAACGCTGGCGAAAGTCCTCGCCCCACACCCTTATTAAAGCGGCCTCTGTTCGCGTCGGTTCCCAGCACTGCGGATCCAGGTTACTGATGGAAGGACTACAAACCTCCACTAGACGCTTTACGAAGCACTCGTTGGTTCGAATCTCTGGTGCCAGGAGTCCCTCCGCGGGTTGTAAGCGGGCCAACTCATCCAGAAGGTGATCCTCTGCAGCTAGGGGTAACTCTGTAACCCGAAGTTCGCCCGTGCCAGAGTCGGCTACAGCCAAGCCCCAACTCTCTTCGTTCCTAGCGATGGCCACAAGATAGTTGTTGGATTTCTCGCCAACTACATCGTCCCTAAGGATCGTTCCTGGCGTCACAACCCGAACAACACGTCGTTTTACCAGACCCTTGGCCTCTTTAGGATCCTCTACCTGGTCACAGATGGCCACAGTGTGGCCTTTTTTAATTAAACGGGCAATGTATCCATCTGCTGCATGGTAAGGCACCCCGCACATGGGAATCCGGTTACCCTTTCCCACTTCGCGGGACGTGAGAGTTAGACCAAGTTCAGGGGCAGCCAGCTCTGCGTCAGAATAGAACATCTCATAAAAATCTCCGAGTCGAAAAAAAAGAAGTGTCTCAGGATACTGGCGCTTAATCTCCCAATACTGTTCTATCATCGGTTTTTGGTCAGCCACAAAACGCTCCCCCCTCTCCCAACTCAACTGCCCTATTCGCTTTAGATCAGCACCCCATCCAAGGTCCAGGTGTGGGCTCTTACAACATTCACTTTAACCAACCTGCCCGTCAGTCCTTTAGGACCCACAAAGTGCACCAACTTGTTCGTGCGGGTACGTCCAGTCAGGACCTGCGCATTATTCTTACTCTCTCCTTCAACTAGGACTTCGACCGTTTCCCCTAGCAGTGCCTCGTTGCGTCTGCGGCTAATCCCAGCCTGTAAGGCGTTGAGCCGAGACAGTCGCTCCTTTTTTTCCTCCGTCGTCACCTGGCCTGGCATGATGGCCGCTGCAGTACCTTCCCGAGGGGAGTACACAAAAGTATACGCTGCATCAAACTGAACGGTCTGGACAAGATCCAAGGTGGACTGAAAGTCAGGCTCCTCTTCTCCCGGGAAACCAACAATGATGTCTGTTGTAATGCTGGCATTCGGAACTATAGACCGCACCTTATCTACCAGGGAAAGATAGTGTTGCGTAGTGTAACCACGATTCATCCACTCCAATACCCTGTCACTACCAGCCTGAATAGGTAGATGGAAGTGCTCGCAGACCTTGTCCGTCTCTTTCACTGCCCAGATCATTTTCTCTGTGAAATCCCGAGGGTGTGAAGTCATATAACGGATTCGCTGCAGCCCTTCCACCTTATCAACCGCCTGCAGGAGCGCCACAAAGTCAACCCTTTCATCCAGGTCGCGACCATAGGTATTCACGTTCTGTCCAAGTAACATCACTTCAGGAAAGCCCTCGGCTACAGCAGCCCTTACCTCGGCCAAAACATCCCCTGGCATCCGGCTTCGTTCCCGACCTCGCACATAGGGCACAATACAGTAGCTACAGAAGTTGTTGCAGCCATACGCGATATTCACGTACGCCCTGACACCCTTACTACGGCTTATAGGTAGAGGTGAAAGATTAGTTCCTTCTCCCACGCTGACAATACCCTGGCGTTCTTCAGCCAAAGCCATGAGTATCTCTGGTAGGTCGCCTAAGCGTTGTGTGCCCAGCACAAAGTCGAGGTGAGGGCAACGTTCCAGGGCTGCCTCTTTATCCTTTTCGGCTAAGCAGCCTGACATACCAATTATAAGGTTCGGTCTTGAACGCTTAAGAGCCCTCAGCTCGTCTATCTGTCCATAAATCCGGCGTTCCGCCCCCTCGCGTACACAGCAAGTCTGAAAGATGATCACGTCCGCATCCGACGGGTCCGACACCTCTTGGTAACCGGCTTCATCTAGAAGACCAGAGAGCATTTCCGCATCGTGAAAGCTCATTTGGCAACCAAAAACCTTAATTAAGTACTTACCCTGCTCCACGCAACTCATCCTTCCTTAACCTTGGTACCTATTATAACAAAAAGCCAGCCGCGGCACAAAGGTCGGCTGGCTGTAACCTCTCGGCTCTTAACTAATCTGAGCCAGATCAATCCTCGGCCTTATTAAGGCCGGATAGCGTTTAACCACCTTCACGTTGGTAACGGTAGGATCTTCCGTACCCTGTAGACTAAGACGTTCACCCCGCAGGATCTCGATATAGTCAATAACTTCACGGCTTAGTCTTTCTCCCGGGCAAATCAGCGGAATGCCCGGCGGATAGGCCATGATCATTTCTGCACTAACCTCTCCCTCAGCTTCCGCCAAGGGTACTAGGCGAGTCTCGCTGTAAAATGCCTCTTTCGGTGAGAGAACCTGCTCAGGCAAGCTAGGAAGATACGCCGGGTACTTTACCACATTAAAACGTTCGCGCTCAGCAGCAATTGCTTTCAGCCCCTGTTCCAGTGTTTCAACCATCTCATGGTCGTCTCCGATGGTGATAAGATACAAGGCGTTGTACAGATCAGAAAGTTCTGCCTGCACCCGGAAGTGATTGCGCATGAGCCTTTCTACCTCATGCCCGGACAGGCCCAATTCGCGAAAATTAGCCACTATCTTCGTTGGGTCGAAACCAAAACAGCCGCTGTCGTTGAGAATCGCTTCGTCCAATAGAACCAGTCCAGGAACCTCTGCCAACTGTGAGCGCACCCAGCGCGCCAAATCCACTGCCTTGTCCACCATCTCTCTGCCTCTAAGCGCCATCTGCTTGCGGGCCACATCCAATGAGGCCAAGAGAACATAGGAAGGGCTTGTGCTCTGCGTAAGATTGAGCACTGCCTTCACCTTTTTCGGGTCCACCCGACCCTCGTTGACAAGGAGCAGGGAGCTCTGGGTCATCGACCCCGCCAATTTATGCACGCTAGTGGCAATCAGGTCCGCCCCAGCTTGAGAAGCGCTGGCAGGGAGTTCCGCATGGAAGTGCAGGTGGGCACCGTGTGCCTCATCCACAATGACAGCAGCCCCATAAGCATGAGCCAACCGGACAATATCTGCTAGTGGCGAAGCCACGCCATAGTAGGTAGGGTTGATAACGAAGACTGCTTTGGCTTGAGGATGCTGCTGAAGTGCCTGGGTAACTCGTTCAACACTCACCCCCATGGCAATGCCGAAGTAGTCGTCAATGTCAGGTTCAATATAAACAGGCCGCGCGCCACTTAAAATCAGTCCGCCTGTGGCAGACTTGTGTGCGTTTCGAGGCAGAATAATCTCGTCGCCAGGGGAACAGACACTCATGATCATAGCTTGAATGCCAGATGTGGTGCCGTTCACCAAAAAGTGGGCATGATCAGCTCCCCAGGCTGCAGCTGCTAATTCTTCTGCCTGCCGGATGGCTCCCCGGGGGTTACAAATATTGTCCAAGTCCTCCATGCAAGTAAGGTCGATTCCCATTACATTGGGGCCAACAAAAGACGTGAACTCCGGCACCCCGCGCCCCTGTTTGTGCCCAGGGACGTGAAAGGGCAACACATTAGTGTGGACGTAGTTCTTGAGAGCTGAAAAAAGGGGGGTTTCTTCCTGCGAAATCTTCACCAGTGTCACTCCTTTCCCTTGGCAACACGTCTATTTAAGCACAAACGTAAGCTAAATGCAAGATGCGCGGAGCTATCGTCTCCAAAAATTATTAGCGGCGTTTTCTCGTCGTTTACATGTTTTTTCCCGGCTTAGAGCAAAAAAAGCCCCCGCCTTTTCAGCAGGGGTTACCTCCGCACTCTTCATTTTCGAAACCAACACTCACGCGCGTGGTCGTGTTCACGTCTACCCTAGTACGGTTTCTTTCCCAGAGCAGCCGCGCTAGGTAGCTATTGCGGAGTCGCAGGCGTCCGATTTCACGCTCCAGCTGTTCCTTCTCTTGGCGCCGTTTGTTTTCTAGCATATCCAACAGATTCATAAGAACACGACGGCCTAAACGCAAATCGGCAATCTTGGCCTTGAGGCCTGTTATCTCTTCTTCCAGGGCACACATAGTCTTGGTAGTGCTTTCGTCCATAGGGTCACCACCTGTCATAAAGTGGCCGGACGCCTAACACTATATTCTATGCGTGGCTCCCTGTCTGCATACACGAGCTATGAGACGTGGAGTTAACTTAGCAGTGCCAGCATAACACCGGCAGCCACCGCCGTGCCGATAACGCCCGCAACATTGGGACCCATGGCGTGCATCAAGAGGAAATTGCCTGGGTTTTCCCGCTGTCCCACCACTTGGGACACCCGGGCAGCCATAGGCACAGCGGAAACACCAGCTGACCCAATCAAAGGATTAATCTTGCCGCCGGAAAGAACGTACATTAGTTTGCCCAACAGCACTCCGCCGGTGGTTCCGAAAGCAAATGCCACCAGGCCCAAGGCGATAATCTGCAAGGTCTTTACAGTCAGAAAACTCTCTGCCTCCATTGTTGCACCAACACTGGTCGACAAGAAGATGGTAACGATGTTGATTAGCTCGTTTTGAGCTGTTTTCGAAAGTCGTTCTGTGACGCCGCTTTCACGTAGCAAATTCCCCAGCATAAGCATACCCAGGAGGGGTGCAATGGGCGGAAGCAGCAACGTCACCGCTATGGTCGTTACAATGGGGAACAGGATTCGCTCTGCTTTGGACACCGGACGCAACTGTTCCATCACCACGGCGCGCTCCTTAGGAGTGGTAAGCGCCATCATAATGGGTGGCTGGATCAGAGGAACCAGGGACATGTAGGAATACGATGCCACCGCAATGGCACCCAAAAGGTGGGGTGCCAGTTTGATCGTCAG
>JAAYHG010000049.1 GCA_012735455.1 Bacillota bacterium | reverse complement strand
TTGATAGAAGCCGGCAGCAAACGGCCCGTCATAGAACCAAGTGCTGCCGCCAGCGGCAAACTCAGTCAGAGTTTTGGCCAAATCCGGCTGGTACAGAATTTCACCAACAGCAGGCACCTTGCCACCAGGCAGAAAAACCCTCGCCCCTTCACCGTAACGGCGGAGTTTCTCCGCCTGCTCCCGAATGTTATGGTGCAGGAGCGGACTAATAACAAAACCTTCCTGGGCAATGCGGATTGCCGGGGCAAAGGCCCGTTCTAGCTTCCAGGTGCCGAAGCGCATGGCAGCCTCGGAAAAGGCCAAGGGAGCACCTGGCACAGCCACCGAAAGGATTCCTTCTTGCGGCATGAGGTTTAAAGCAGAGGAAGCAAAGTGCTCAATGGTAGCAGCATCGCCAGCGGTACCACTGCTGCCCACACCGGTAACTGTGCCGCTCCTCTTATCATAATAGAGGAAGAAAGCATCACCACCCAGCCCGCACATATCCGGCAGGACAACACTGGTTACACCAGCCATGGTGAGGCAGGCATCCATAGCGTTGCCACCCTCTTGCAAAGCTTTGACCCCCTCTAAGGCCGCCAGGGGGTGGGCCGCCGCCACCATACCGTATTTGCCTAAAGTAGCGTGGTGAAAGCGTCCATGGAATTTCATCCTACTACAGATATCCCCCTTCTTCTTGCTTTTTCTTTTCTAAGCTTAATTTAGAATTCGTTGTCCCCTGCCCAAGTCCTGCCATAAGCACCGGACCAGAACGAAGCACCTCTCTTCCACGTTTTGGCATGAGTATTGAACGGAGAAGGATTCCGCTCTCGTTGCAGCGAAATCCTACAGAAACGCTGCCTTGCTGGAAACAGCGCGGAGCAGAAGGGGTGGGATGGGAACATGAACCTGAAAGCAGTTCTTGAAGCACGAGAAATACTAAAAGGCGTAATCAATCCGACATCGCTACAGTTCTCTGAGACCTTCAGCCGTATGGCAGGCTGCCAGGTCTTCCTGAAGCCGGAAAACCTGCAGAAGACCGGGTCCTTTAAGGTCCGCGGCGCGTACAATAAAATGGTCCATCTTTCAGGAGAGGAACGAACCCGCGGCATAGTAGCTCACTCATCAGGCAACCACGCCCAAGGGGTCGCCTATGCCGCCCAAAGGCTTGGTTTGAAGGCCACCATTGTCATGCCGGAGTCGGCCTCCCCGCCCAAGGTAACGGCCACACGCGGATATGGTGCCCAGGTTATCCTCTATGGCCCAGGTTCCTTAGAGGCAACAGCGAAAGCCAGAGAGCTTATGGCCGAGCACGGCTATACCCTGGTTCCTCCCTTTGACGATCCGTACATCATTGCCGGGCAGGGGACAATTGCCCTCGAGATCCTAGACGAAATCCCAGACATCGACGTTATCATAACACCATGCAGCGGCGGCGGACTTCTCTCCGGAATCGCTGTGGCAGCAAAGGCCAAGAAGCCAAACATTAGGGTGTACGGCGTTCAACCGGAAAACTCTTGCGCCATGAAGCAGTCCCTGGACAAAGGAGAGCCCGTCACCATTGCCTCCGCTGTAACTGTTGCTGACGGCCTTATCGCCCGGCGCCCCGGAAACCTAACCTTTGACCTTGTTAAGCGCTTGGTGGAGGACATCGTCCTGGTGAGCGAAGAGGACATACTCAGCGCCCACAAACTCCTGCTGGAACGCGCTAAGCTATTGGTGGAGCCCTCCGGCGCCACCGTCTTGGCTGCCCTGCTGAATGGTAAAGTAGCCCGCCCCGGCGAAAAAGTCGCCCTGGTGTTGAGCGGTGGCAACGCTAACTTGAACGCCCTAGCCAAGCTTTGGCTCTGACAAAAAGGGAGCGATCTGCCTTGTAAATCGCTCCTTTATCTTATTTTCATCAACAGGAGCCCAATGACTGTAGCCCTTGCGCCAGTAGTCAGCACCCCCGTAGATCTCTTCGCCCCGGCCCATTACAAATACCTGGACTAACGTTGACACAGCCGTCGCCCACTCACTTTCCTACAATGGGATGCCGGATCACTGTTCTTAGCTTCTCAGGAGCGGTTTTGCGCGGGTCATTAAGGTAAATCTCATGGTGTTGACGCAGGCCAGACATTTCCGTGCGGTACCCGTTCGTTTCAATAAACTCTTCCAGTGCCGCGATTGTGGGCTCCTCGTTATCATAGGGC
>JAAYHG010000048.1 GCA_012735455.1 Bacillota bacterium | reverse complement strand
TCTTTACCTTGTCCATGTACTGAACTATTTCCGCCGTCAACTCACAAGTGGAGGAAGCATAGCTTTCTAGATAAACCAGGGTGGGGTCAGGGATAAATTCTTCGGCCCGCCGGTGATGATCAATGATTACTATCTTTCGGGTGCGGCCCAGAAGACGAGGCACCTCTACTAGTGATGGCTTGTGGGTGTCCAGAACGATGACCAGTGTATCTTTTGTGGCCAGGCGTAGGCTACTGGTAGCATCAATAAAAACATCACGGTAAGACTCGTGCTCGGTTAAGTACGTATAGAGCTTAGCCACCGCAGGGGTAATCTCGGTCAGGACAAAATAACCCGGTTTACCAAGGTCACGGGCAGCCTTAGCCAGGGCTACGCCCGCACCTAGGCAATCGCAATCCGCCCCTTGGTGACCCATGGCAATTACCCTGTCCGCACCAGCCATCAACTCCCGTAACGCTTGGGCAATAACCCGGGCCTTAACCTTGGTGCGTTTCTCTGGCGCCTTGGTTTTACCCCCGTAGTAATGGAAGTCATGCGGTGTCTTGAGTACTGCCTGGTCCCCACCCCGACCTAGGGCAAGATCAAGAGCCGTCTTGGCAAACTCCGCAAGCTCCAGCGGGTCCAGACTGCCGTAACCGAGGCCCAGGCTCACTGTAACCGGCATGCTGTTCCCTACACTAATCTCTTTGATCCGGTCGAGGAAAGAAAACTTATCCTCCTGGCATTTGCTCAGGGCGGCCTGGGTGAGAAACAGCGTGTACCTGTCTTCGGCATACTTGTGCAGATAAACGTGCAAAGCTTGGGCCCAATCTGTCATATACTTGTCAACAGCCGCTATCAGCAAGGGGCGTTGGCCCTCCGGCGTAGCTGTCAGCACCTCATCGTGATTGTCAATCTGGAGGAGGCCGATAACCGGGGCCTGGTCTCTTAATTTTCTCTCCAACTCGCCGATGTGGGTTATGTCTTCTAGATAGAACACCGCAAGGCGCTCATGGGCAGTCTTGTAACTGTAGGAACACACACGATACTGCCGGCCCGAGAGTGTTAAGGTGGCACCTGGTTCATCTTCTAGCGCTGCCAGCTCGGCCGCTACCGCCTCCAACTTCCGACCCCGCTCAGTCTCAGGGAACAACTCTCTAAAAGCGGTACTTGCCAGGAGCACCCGACCACTGGCCGAGCTCAAGCCCAGCGGGACTGGGAAGTTTGCTAAAGCCCGCCTGACAATTCCTTCTGGCTCCGCTCCCACCAGTTGTGTGCGACTGCCAGTGAGTCTTTCCGTCGTAAGTGTGTTCTTGCTATAAAGACCCCAGCTAAGCACCGCTGCCACCATGAGCAGGGCTAGATAACGATTGTAGTAGAAGAGAAAAAGGATCAGCACCACCTGTAAGGCCAGGGCCAACTGCCAGGGATCAAAAGGCAGATGACCCGGATCCTGTTTCGGCATGGCCACCTCTCCTTAGGTCCGCAGATGGCGGAAATCGAAAAAGGTGTCAAAGAGACCCAGGAAAAACAACATCTGGCTAAAGAAGGGGGTAAAGAAAACCAAAACCAGCCCTATTATCCTTAGCGCCGCGGGCACATTGAACCGCATCATAAAATACCAGGCCACCGCAATTCCCTGGAGCAGGAGAGCCAATTGGAAGATGGCTTGGATGTTAAGCCCAATGTGGGTAAATAGCTCCTGCCCATAGTAATTACCCATCATCAGGGCAGCAATTCCCGCGATGTAACCGTAGGCTACGGTGCGCGGAAAATGCCAGCTGGCGAAGGGTGGAAAGCCCGGATAGGAACTCCCCAGGCGACCCAGCACAGCTCGTGCCAAAGTGAAATTAAGGAAGGAGAGCGTAGCACTCCCAGCTACCAGAGCCATCGGAACCAAGTAGCGCATCATGGACAAGGTTTGGCTAAGAGTCTCTTCCATCCGACTCAAGGTGTCGCTGTCCAGGCCCAGGCCTTTGTAAAAGTTGAGCACTCCTTCCATGGACTCTTGGTACATTGCCAGGTAATCCTGCAGCGGGTTAATTCCTATGACCGCAAGGGAAAAGACAAAAAACACAATCAGAGAAACAAGGAGCGCAATAGCGCCCAAAGCCACTGCCTGCAACGGCGGGACACGGCGCCGGATAGAGCTGCCCAAAACCAGCCCCAGGACACCCAAACCTAGAAACATGCTTAGCGCAGTAAGGGGACCAGCCAGCATGCCCACCAACAGTCCGGCCACTATAGTAGCCAGGGACGCCAAGCGAAAATCGTGGCGTACCGCTAGAAGTACTATGGGCACAGGCCAGAAAAAACCCGTAACCATACCAAGCAAGGGGATGTATATGGTAGCCAAGCAAAACACCACTGTTAAAGCAGCCAGGAGGGCTGCTTCCACCAGCGCACGTGTCGATCTGGGTGGTGGTGCCAAACAATCACCCCACAGTAAAGCTAGATCTTAGAGCGATTCCCTGTTAAATGGCGCTCGAAAGCAGATAGGTCACCATACCATTTTTCCAACTGATGCTCTTCGATTATACTCTGGTGTACCATGGATTTCACTTTAGTGTCAAGGCGGGCAAAACTGATCCCCAGGCGGCGGCCAAGGAGATAAACTGTAAGTACAGCTCCGGCCAGAGCATCAAGTATATGTTCTTCCGAGCCCTTGAGGATTGAGCGGTAAAGTAGTGTCACGGAGCCCAAGAGTTCACTCTTGAGCCACTCTATGGCACGCACATTCTTAGTAATATCCAGCTCCTTCTCTGTTATCTCCTGCACTTCCGCCCACCTCCCTCGCCCTTAACCTCTTAGTTATTCTGTACCTCCAAAAGAAACTCCTTCTGCTGGGACAAGTTCCCGCTCCAGCCCAAAGTCTAGCCTGGCCTTGAGGTAGAGGGCACATTCAAGACGCTTTTTTTCCAGGGCACAGCCCAGTTCATAGGGCTGTTTAAGGTCCCCATTGAAGAACTCTGCATTGGCGTGACAACCACCGCCACAGTGGTAACGGGCCCAACAGGCACGACAGGCAGGTTTGGTAAAGACGGTGGTGCGCCGAAACTCCTGGACTAGGTCAGGGC